>JANYDG010000078.1 GCA_025359885.1 Acidobacteriota bacterium | reverse complement strand
CAAACTCAACTTCTCGGCTTCGTGCACGCTGATCTTCAATCCTCAGCTTGACCGCTCAGACTCCTTAAGGCTCATCTTGCGCTGGAATCAATCCTGAACTTCAGGATCATCTTGTGTTGGACAAGAGTGTTCATTGACAATCCAGCTAACTGTGCTAATCTCTAATTGCGCTCGGTTGTTTGGTTGTGAGCCATTCTCGCTCTCCGGCTAGATGAAAGTCCTGGAGAACTTGGTCCCGATGCCTTGATTTGGCAATTCGCAGGGCCATAAAAGCAAGACTGCCCCGCAATAAGTATTCCCCAAGCCCCTCAGCGTAGCCGCTCCTTATGAAATTCGAGCGGACGAGCAGATCGACCGGAGCGTAGGCTCCTGCGATCAGAGGCAGCGTGCGGCAGGGCCGGGTTGAGCGCTTTACTTCCACTCAACCATCTGGGTATTTACACTTCCCTTCGGTACTCCACTACGCAATCATTCTGGATTCTCTTCTGGCGCTTGAAGCCGCCGACGAGATAGAACTATCGGCCGACAGCCCCGATCTACGGGCGAGCTGCATGCGGCCGCGTACAAGGACATAAGTGACTCAATTCGCTGACTTTAATATTTCTGAAGCGCTCAAGAAGCGCATCGCTTCTCTCAACTTTGTTACGCCTACCCCTGTTCAGTCTGGCGCAATTCCGCCGGCGCTTGAAGGCAAGGACGTCCTGGCCACCGCCCAGACCGGCACCGGCAAGACGCTCAGTTTTCTGCTTCCCATTCTGGAAAGACTCGCCAAGACGGAGTCCCGATCTGCGACCGCGCTGATTCTGCTGCCAACTCGCGAGCTGGCGATGCAGGTTGAGACGGCTTTTCGCAGTGTCAACACCAATCCTGCCAACACCGTGGCGCTGGTCGTCGGCGGCATGGCTGAGGGTCCGCAGTTGCAGCTTATCCGCCGCGGCGCGCGCCTGATCGTCGCCACACCCGGCCGCCTGGAAGACTACCTTGACCGCAAGCTGGTCAAGCTCGACCAGGTGCAGATTCTCGTTCTCGACGAAGTGGACCGCATGCTGGACATGGGCTTCAAGCCTGCTATCCGCCGCATTGCGAGCTGCCTGCCTTTGAGCCGCCAGACGCTTTGCTACTCTGCGACGCTGGACGCACAGATTCGCGAAGTTGTTCGGGAATATATGACTGACCCGATTCGGATTGAGATTGGTTCAGTTCTCAAGCCCTCAGAGAATGTGGAATTGCAGACGTTTGAGGTCGAGCAGGACAAGAAGCACGAGCTGCTTGAGCATTTGCTGGAATCCGGCGAAGGCAGCTTCCTGGTGTTCGTGCGCACGAAGCATGGTGCAGACCGCGTAGCCAACCGTCTCATCCGCTCGGGCCACTCGGCGACTCAGATTCACGGCGACCGATCGCAGGCACAGCGTAACCAGGCGCTGAAGAGCTTCTCTGAAGGCCGCCACAGAATCCTCGTAGCTACTGACGTGGCCGCTCGTGGAATCGACGTGAAGCATGTGGCTCACGTGGTCAATTACGATATCCCGAAAGTTGCTGAAGACTTCGTCCACCGTATCGGTCGTACCGGCCGCGCCTCAAGCAAGGGTATTGCTTCAACCTTCGCATCTGCCGCAGAACGTAGCGATTTAAGGAAAATTGAACGCTCGCTCTCAATTTCAATGAAACGATTTCGGGTCACAGCGCCACAAAGCGCGTAGACTATCTGTACCCGCGCACTCTACGGGTTTTCACAAACTGAAAAAGGGGAAACACAATGGCTGGAGATCTGCAACTTACCTGTAGCGACTGCGGACGGGAATTTACTTTTACTGCTGCTGACCAAACGTTCTTCCAGGAACGGGGATATTCGACGCCGAAGCGCTGCAAGCCTTGCAGACAGGCCAAGAAGGCCGACCAAGCTGGTGGTGGCGGCGGCGGCTTTGGTGGTGGCGGCGGAAGCAGCTACGGAGGCGGGGGCGGCGGTTATAGCTCGCGCGCAACCACGGGAACGGCAGTTGTTTGCTCTGGCTGTGGCCAGCAGACGACGGTTCCGTTCGAGCCCAGGGGTGATCGTCCGGTATTCTGCCGCGACTGCTTCCAGGCACAAAAGGGTGGTTCCGGCGGTGGCGCTGGCGGCCGTGGACGTGGCGGAAATGATCGCGGCGGACGTGGTGGCGGCGGCGGCGGTCGTTACTAAACAGCTTCTTTCGTAATTCTCAACAAAAAAGAGCTGGACCCTGACGAAGGGTCCAGCTCTTTTGCATGCGTTAGGGAACCTCTGATTGAGTCTGCACTGGGCTTTCCTCAGGGGCTAAAGGCCAGTGATTTTGCTGGAATTGATGTACGGGCTGACGCCCGTACCCTTCGAAATGCGTGCTTAATCAGATGTTTTTCAGGTTATGGCAGGATATAGCGCAGGTTAACAAACTGCATGTAAACATGGGCATTCCTGGGCGCTCCGGGTGCCACGTACCAAGGCGCGCGGTTGACATACGAGCCCTGGGTGATGAGCTGGAACGACCCGTAACTCGGATTCTTCCAGAGCGTTGTCACGCTAGAGAAGGACCCCTCTTGCACGGCGCGGTTGTTGGTGTTTGCGCTTCCCTGAAATCCATAACCAACAAGCCCACCGGTAGCACTACTAGGGTCGACCGACCACGCGCGGCCGTAATAAGCACCGCCATAGTAAGCGGAAAGTACAGTCGACTTGGTGGCCTGCCATTCAAAGCCGCCCAGCCCGCCGCCCGAATGAATCAGTTGCGCGGTAAATGGCGCCTTGGTCGACCCAAGCTGCGCCGCGGCAAAGTCGGGCCCGAGGCCGCCAAGATAGCGGCCTCCGCCATCGCTCCAATAGCTGTCGGCGATGAGATGCAGCCTTTTGAAGATTTCAAGGTTGATGTTGGCTGAAATTGCCCCACCCTCTTTGTCTTCAGTTACGCTGGTCTGCCTGGTAACGATGGCAGGGGTCGCGACTCTGATTCCGTGGAGCAGACCTGCAACTTCAAAATGCCATTGCCGCTGGCCGATATGGGCATCGTCGGCAATTTTGGCTATCACATCGGGATGCAGATTCGGTGTCGCCGTGCCGCCGCCCGCGTTGGTGCCTGAATTGAGGTCAACCTGTGTGGTGCTGAAGAGCGTTGGAAAAGTTACTCCGCCGCCCGTATACTGCTCGGGATTTTCAAGCGATAAACCAATCGCCGTATCCTTGCTGGGATGGTAGACAGCCCGCAGCACAGCTTGCCGCGCGTAGGTCAGGCCGACCTGGTAGTTGGTGTCAACGTGAAAGGTATTGAAGATATCGGAAGGGAAGGGCGAGAGTCCGCGACGATTGGGCGTCAGGAGTGACCAATCCTGGCCTCCCATCACATCCCACTTGCCAAATGAAGCGTTGATGAAGGCAAGTCGCAATCGCAGCGAAGCAGGAGAGGTGGTGACATAGGCATTGCTGGCCAGATAGCCGTTGAAATCTGCCTCAACAAATGCCTGTAGCTCTGCATTTTTAATCTTTTCTTCTGCGCGAAGCGAGAAGCGGCTTGACTGAGCGCTGAAGCGGGTTTCGCTGAGCAGACCTGCGGCGGTGTTGTTGAAAGGGATGCTGGCAAAGGTGGTTCCGTTGCCGCTGCCTACGTCCGTGGTGCGGTAGATCGTTGTAAAGTCCACCCAGCCGCCGGGCGTAAACTGCGCGTTGCCGATGCGAACGCTCAGGGGAGCCGCGTCGGTTGCATTCTGCTTCAGCTCTCCGTTTTGCGCCGTCTGGGGAGCGGCCGTTGCAATAGGAGTCGCGGTTGACTGGACCGGCGGGGCAGCTGCCGTGGTCGATGGCGCGCTACCGGATACAGCGCTTGCCCCCTGAGCGAGAGTTTGCCCGAGTTGCTGTTGCAGGGCATCGAGCTGCTTCTGCTGATTCGCAATCTGCTGCCGCTGCGCCTCCAATTGCGCGCCTTGCTCACCAATGAGCCGCTGCGTCTGTTCAAGCAAGCCGCGTATTTCACTGAGGGTCAGAGGCGCTGTGTCACTGGCAGGCTGGGCAGCGGCGGCCTGGGCATGCATTCCCGGCGTAAAGGTGAGGGCCAGAAAGACTGGGACAACCGCGAGCAAGACTTGGGAAAGAATTGCAGAATGCCAACGACGCACGAAGGGGCGCATGGATTGCTCCTATCTGCCTGAAAAGGCAGCAAATGGATTTGAATTGTTACGGAAGGGACGGAAGTTTCAGCAGGATTTACTGAGAACTCGATCGAGCGCGCGCGGCGTTGCTAGCGACAACAACAACAGGGCACTTGGGATGTGCCAGCGCGGTTCGGATTGGGGAGAATCATGGACATTTGGTCGAGTTGACTTTCTTTACCCTATCGCATCGACCGTTGACTGTCCAGACTGTACAGAGTGTTCAGCAGCCGACAAAGGCATTGATGATGAACGAAACGGTCGCCCATGCCAGCCGACGCGGCGCAAAAAGCCCGAAAAGCCGATGCAGTCGCCGGAAAGCATCTCTCTCAGTGCACCGGAAATACTTCTGGCTCGTACGATTTGCCAAAGTAGTACGCTTCGTCCACCGTAAGAAACGAAAAACTCCGCCCCTGAGGTGCAAAGAGCACCAGATTATCTCCGCGTTCTTCATCGGAGCGTTCAGAAGCTCGAACGGTCTGATAGACGAGTCCATTGAGATAACTGCATTGTGCGATAGCCAGCCCAATCCCCCGAGCGACTGAGCAGTCATTCTGATCGGTCATCTGATCCCATGTCCCAGCTCCCAGCTCTCGCAAAAAGCGCATGCTTCCGGGACTATGGGGCGAGAGTTCAGCGACGTTGATCAACTGCGTAAGGCGAATCTTCAAGACGCATTTGCCTGTCAGGGACCATGGCGCGACCTTGCGGTTGTAGTGCGTCGCTTCATTGACGAGCGCCTGCTGCTGCAGGACACAGTAGAAGCCGCCCGAGGAAGGAACGCCGAGCGCGGGTCCGCTAAACCGGTTGTTCCCCTCGCGAAGTCCATCCGAGGGGGCGAGCAACGGCAGCGCCTTCGCCAGGGGAACAGTCTTGCCTGTCGCCGGCTTTGGTAGAAGCGAGTGGACATTGGTTGGATCAAAGGAGCGGAAAAAAGTCTGTTCCTGACGAAGAAGAATGGTCGGAATATCGTTAGCTTCGATCTTTTTCTTCGCTGCCTGGTAGGCCTTTACCAGGGCGTCTTTGTTCTTGACCTGTGGCATGGTTTTGCCTCGCGGAAAAGCCTCGAATGAGAGGTGGTGGCAATCATACCGGATGTTTCTTTCCGCAGTCAGAAAAGGCCAAAATTGCGCATCACTTCATCGTTATCGCGAAGATTCTTCGCGTCGGGAGAGCCTTTGCCCGGGGAGCAACGTTTCCCTTTCCTGCTGCGAAATTTCTTACAGCAATAAGAATAGAGAGCGGAGTTATCCGATTTTTGATGGTGCTGGACGGCTTTTGATGAGTAAATCGGGTTGTTGCATCCGTTCCCATTTTTTAAGTTATGTCGGTTTTGGGTACCTCGGCTATCAGGAGCTAAGCAAGCCTGGCGTACTTTCACTCTGCTGAACTGGCAAAAAGAGCGAGATCACGGTGCCCTGGTGACCTGGCTTGACGCTGCTGCGCACCGCCATCTTGCCCTTGTGGCGATCCATGATTTCCAGACAGATCCACAATCCAAGCCCGGTACCACTAAAGCCCTTGGTGGTGAAAAATGGCTCAAAAATCCGAGGTCGGGTTGCCGCATCGATTCCGCTACCCGTATCGGCAATCGTCAATGCCAGGCCCTGCCTCCCGGTCTTCCATTCGGTGCGATACCTGCTTCGCAGCAGCAACCGCCCACCGTGCGGCATGGCATCGATTGCGTTGCCCACAAGGTTCAGAAGTACCTGACGAATTTCCCCTTCCAGGCACACGACTTCCTGGATGCCAAGCCGATTCGTTTCAACCTGGATCTGGGAATTTCGCAACCGAGCCTCGTAGATTTGAAGCACAGAAGCAAACAGTTCCGGCGCATGAATGGCCTGTGGTTTCGTTGCTTGCTTGTGAAATCGCAGTGTCTGATTGGTGATGATGGATACCCGCCGCAGCTCACGGTCGGCGGCATCGAGCAGACGCTGCAGTTCAACTGACGAGGCATCCTGGCGGGCTAAATAGATCAGGTTCGTCACCGACTCCAGCGGATTGTTGATTTCATGGGCAACCGAGCTGGCCAGCCTGCCTACAGCGGCCAGCTTTTCACTCTGGATCAGCGCAGCCTGCGTTCGCTTCAGATCGGTAATATCGCGACCTTCCGGCACGAGGAACTCAATCTCGCCGTCTGCATTGCGAAAGGGCGACAGCGAGAAATCAAACGTCATGACCTCGCCCGATGGCCGGGTCAGAGGTATTTCCATTCGAACTAACTCCCCCGACAGCGCTTGCTGGATTGCCTGCCTGCATAGCTCGGGACCGCCCGGAGTGTGGATAAACCAGGGTGACTCGGAGAAGTGCGTGCCGATGACTTCGTCATAGGTGCTCCCGGCAAAATCAAGTGAGGTGCGGTTGCAGTCCAGGATGATTCCCTCGGGCGAAAGGAGGCCGATATATTCAAGACTCGTCGAATAGACGGCACGAAGCCGTGCCTCTTTCTCACGAAAAGCGGCTTCAGCCTGCTTTTGTGCGGTCACCTCCAGCGTGACGCAACTGATCGCTTCGACCTCACCACCTTCGGCGAAAATAGGGAAATAGCTCACGATCCAGTGATGATGCACGCCGGGTTGATGGGGCAGTTCTCCACCTATCTCCATTCCCTGCACCGGAGTTCCAGCCGCTACTCCCTGAATCAGTCTCTCCACGTCATCAGCAACCTTTGGAGCAATCTGGCGAATGCTTTTTCCGATCAACTCCTCCACAGGAAGCCCATTCATGGCACTCTGCATGTTATTGGCGCGCATGAACTCAAAGGTCCTGGGGTGAATCAATGCCAGCCCCACCGGCGCAGTCCGATAAATCGATTCCAACTCAGACCATTGGGAATGCAGAATATGCTCACGACGTGCGCTTTCCTGCCGGGCATAAACAAATTCCGTCACCTCGGTTGCTTGCACCATGATGCCCATTACGAATCCATTGCTGGTAAGAATTGGCTGAAAGACGTAGTCAAAATAGCCTTCTTCGAGCGATCTGGTGTCCTCTCGAAAAAGTGTTGCCGGACCTTCCTTGCCAATATGGGCAATCCCAGTTTCATAAACCTGGTCCAAGAGTTCATAAAATCCCTGACCAGACAACTCTGGCATAACCTCGCGAATCGTTTTTCCCAACACGCCGTGGCCGGAACTGCGGCCCATGAGTTCACGGAAACGAGGGTTGATGAATGTAAAGCGATGTTCCGGACCGGTCATCAATGCAAGGGGTGTCGGCGCCTGCATGAATATCTCGAACAATGTACCACTCAACTCAATTTGCTGGAGATCGCTTTCGGAACCAAATCTTGCGGCAACTGGCTTCAATGGGTGGCTCGCTTCTCAGGGTCTAAAACTAGATTGTGACACTTGATAGTTCCCTTCAACGGGCCAATCGCGCAAGTCGAAAACGAGACTGGGTTTCAGAAATACTTTCATTGGCTGAATGTGGACCAACTCTTTACTGAAGCTCTTGACTGGGCCAGTGGCAAATCCGCGGCGCAGTTTGACGCCAGCTCTCTGATACCATAAAGACGATTGCTGCCACCGCCTTCCAGGCAAGTTGTAATTAAAAGCGGACGCGAGTCATGGGAAATCTACTCCCGGTGACGAACCCAGTCGGACGCACAGGGCGGATGGGGCACGAAACAAGGAGAGTTCTTATGCCATTAGTCTCTATGCGCCAACTTCTCGACGAGGCCGCCAAAGGCGGATACGGCGTCGGTGCCTTCAACGTCAACAACATGGAGCAAATCCAGGCAATCATGGAGGCGGCGCAACAGACCAAGTCGCCCGTGATTATCCAAGCCAGCCGCGGTGCGCGCCAGTATGCGCAGGACCGCTACCTCTACCACCTGATGCTCGCAGCCGCCGAGCTTTACCCGGAAATTCCGATTGCAATGCACCAGGATCATGGCAACAGCTTTGAGACCTGCAAAAGCGCCATCGAGCTTGGATTCACCTCGGTGATGATGGACGGATCGCTCAAGGCAGACGGTAAGACGCCTGCTGAATTTGAAGAGAACGTTGAAGTTACCCGTCGCGTAGTAGAATTTGCGCACGAGCGCGGCGTCACGGTTGAGGGCGAAATCGGCGTGCTCGGCGGCGTCGAAGACGGTCACGGTGCCGGCGGCGACGGCCTGGACCACATTACCGACCCCGACCAAGCTGTTGAGTTTGCTGAGCGTACGGGCGTTGACGCCCTGGCAATCGCCATCGGTACCAGCCATGGCGCCTACAAGTTCACCAAGAAGCCGGACGGCTCAGTGCTCAAGATGGACGTGCTCATTGCCATCCACAAGCGCCTGCCAACGACTCACCTCGTGATGCACGGCAGCTCGTCAGTTCCAAAGGATCTGCAGGACATCATCAATCAGTACGGCGGTCACCTCAAGGAAACCTGGGGCGTTCCGGTCGAGGAGATCCAGCTCGGCATCCAGCACGGCGTGCGGAAGATCAACGTGGATACAGACAACCGCCTCGCCATTACGGGCGCGATTCGCAAGGTTCTCTGGGAAAGCCCGGAGAAGTTTGACCCGCGCGATTACAACAAGCCAGCTCGCGAAGCCATGCAGAAGGTGGTTGCCACCCGCATGACCCAGTTCGGCCAGGCCGGTCATGCAGGCGACTATAGCTCCATCGCAATCAGCGAAATCGCCAAAGGCTACGCCGATGGATCGCTGGCGACAGCACCCCTGGTCTCAGCCAAGTAGTTCGCGGTGAACGTGCAACCTCAGGCCACTCCGCAACTACGGGGTGGCCTGTTTTATTTCTCGATGACTGCGTGAGCGAGGTTGCTCATCCAATTGCCTGGTGCGCTTGAGGATTTGCTTCGCACAACCAAGACTCTTTGTTACCCTTGCCAAGACATGAGCCGCCCCTTTCTGACAAATTCGGCATCAATTTTTCTGTTTTGCGCAGCTACACTCGCTGCGGCACAGTCATTTCAGCCCAAGGCAATCCAATTCAAAGGCGACCCCGACCACACCAATGCAGAACTAATGGCGGCTGCCGGGCTCAAGCCCGGGTCAGTTTTTACTGCGGCGGAGATGAACGACCACACCAAGCAGCTCATGGATTCGGGTGTTTTTGACAACATCACCTACACCTTTAATGGGCAAGACCTCATCTTCAAGCTCATCCCCACGGGCACGCTCTATCCGATCCGTCTGGAGAATCTCCCCCTTGCCAATGATTCAGAACTTGAATCTCGCCTGCGCGCCCGCCTGCCGCTTTTCCACGGCAAGGTTCCGCTCGAAGGTGGTTTGGTGGATGGCGTACGCCAGGAACTTGAAGAGGAACTCATCGCCAAGGGTATCCAGGCAAAACTGACTGCGGCACCCTACAGCGATTTGAGTCAGAAAATTGTTGCCATCAGTTTTTCCATCATCAGTCCGGCGGTCCAGGTTGGAGAAATCCAACTCGAAGGAGCTTCTCCGGCGATAGCAGAAAAGGCTCGCGTGCTTGCTGCCAAGTCTATCGGCTCGGCCTACAGCACAGATGGCAGCCCTAGCCAACTAGAAACCAGCATCAGCAACTTTTACCACGAACTTGGCTACCTTCAGGCATCGGTGCACGCAACCGCAATGACCACCCCAGTTGTCGACCAATCAGGCGTCAACATTCCATTTTCCGCGAAAGTTGACGAGGGTCCGAAATACCGTCTCGAGTCGGTGCAACTCGCTCCCGATCTGGTGGTAACGCAGGCTGCGTTTGACCGGCAATCAGGCCTGCATCCAGGCGACGTGGTTTCGCCCGAAAAACTGCGCGGGAACTGGATGTTTATCAACCGCCAGTATCACAATAAGGGCTTTATGAAGGCGCAGGTGCGCGCCACCCCAATCTATGCTCCTTCTCAGGGCACGGTGTCGTTCGCTGTCGCGGTCGATCCCGGTGCCGTCTACGCCATGGGAACACTCAACGTAGACAATCTCAGCGGAGATCTGCGCGCAGCCTTTCTCGCCGCGTGGAAGATTCCCGAAGGAGCGCCTTTCAACGAAGGTGCCATTCTTTCGCTCGGCGCAACACACGGCGTCAATCCAATTGTTGAGAAAGTCCTTTCCGTCGCCAATCTTCGTTACTCCTTGAACGTGCACGACGATAGTCGAACCGTCGACGTGCATCTACTACTAGAAAAGAGACAATGATCATGCTCATGCTCCAATCTGCACTCTTCCAGGCCCTCCACGATTCGTATGCACATATGTTCCAGCTTCAGCTTCCAATTATTGAAAAGCTGGTCCGCCCGATCATCGTCTACCTGGTCCTGGTGCTGCTGCTACGGATCTTTGGCAAGCGTGAACTGGCCCAGCTCAACCCATTTGATCTGGTGGTACTGCTGTCGCTCTCAAATACCGTGCAAAACGCAATCATCGGGGATGACAATACCATCTCCGGCGGCGTCATCGGAGCCTTTTCGCTTCTCGCCATCAATTGGGTCGTCGCGCGCGTACTTTTTCGTTCACAAAAAATCACTCGTGTTGTGGAAGGCCGCTCAACGCTGCTCGTGCGCGATGGTGTTGTTGAGAAGGCGGCCATGGAGCGGGAATCTCTCTCCATGGAAGACCTGCTCTCCGCATTGCATCGTCAAGGCTTCACACACCTGCAAGACGTGCGCCGATGCGAACTGGAGCCGAATGGCACCTTCTTTGTGGAAGGTCGCGAGCCAGGCCGTGCGGATCGTCAGCACGTCGAACTGATGCAGCGGTTTGAAGAGCTGGCGAACGAAGTCAGGCAGCTGCGCGCGCAATCAGGTGGAGAAGCGGCTTAGGAAAGTAAGCACATCAAAAACACTTTTTATTCCTGTTGCGGATATATCTGACACGGATATACATGGGCGACATGACAGTTTCTGCGCCCTTGACGTCTGCGGTATTTGCAATTCTCCTCTCCCTGGCTGCTGGCGAGCGGCATGGCTATGCCATGATGAAGGACGCCCGCTCTCCGGAGGGTGGTGGTGTGGAAATGGGTCCTGGCACACTTTATGGGACGCTTGAGCGTCTCATGCGAGATGGGCTTGTGGTCGAGGCTGACACCTCTGACAACGAGCGCCGCCGCTACTACCGCCTGACTGACAAGGGGCGAGGCCAGCTTGAAGCAGAGTTGGCGCGGCTTGATTCTGCCCTCGCCGGGGCTCGGTTGCGCGGTCTGCTCCCGACCGGAGGCCGATTATGAACACCCCGTCTACTCTCCACCGCTCAATTGAAAAACTCTACGCCTCGGCGCTGTGCCTGTACCCAATGCAATTTCGCGCGTGCTACGCCGAGGCCATGCTGCAAACCCTGCGCGATGCTCTTGAGGACTCTGCAATACCCAAAGCCAGGCTGATGCCTACGCTACTGCTCGACCTGATCCAATCGCTGATTAAGGAGAATCTAGCTGTGATTGCTGACATTTTCGCTCGCTCTGCATTGCTCTTCAACGCTCTCATTCTGGCTGCACTCTCTACGGTGCTTGCCCTTGGGCTCCACTGGATTCCGCAGCAGGTTCTCCGCATGAATGCAAATGACCCGCAGGTTGAGCTTGCCGGCAACGCAGCCGTGCGACTTGAGCACGGCGCACCGGCACGCGAATTGGTCCCCGCAGATTCCGTCGACATAGCTGCAAGTCTCTCGCCATTTATGGCCATCTATGATGAGCAGGGGAAAATGCTTGCCTCATCCGCACAGCTTGATGGCAAAGCTGTCGCACCGCCTGCCGGAGTCTTTGCCTACGCGCGGCAGCACGGCGAGGAGCGGCTTACCTGGGCACCGCGCGGGGACGTGAGGATCGCCTCAATTCTGCGGCATGTCGATGACGCAAATGGCGGGTTTGTCCTCGCGGGGCGCAACATGTGCGAGATTGAGGCACGTGAGGACCTGACCCTCAAAATGGCTGGACTGCTCTGGCTTGCGATGATCGGAATTGTCGCGGTGGGAACACTCATTTTTGGCTGGATGACGCAGCCGCCCAAGGCCCATCCGTCTGTCGCCTGAGCGGGAAGCCATCACATGCCCAGCGCTTCTTTTACGTTGGCAACCGTACGGTCCTTGTAGCCCTGCCAGTGCAGACGCGTGGCCTGTTCGCGGGCAGAGTCGCTCATGCGCAGCAGCAACTTCCGGTCGTCATGGAACTGCATCAGGCGCTGCGTGATGGCCTCTGCGTCACGAATCGGCACGATGAATCCGTCCAGACCTTCGCGTAGAACGTCTGTGCCTCCGGAGTTGGGCGTAGTAATGACCGGCAGGCCCTGGGAAACAGCCTCGCCGATAACCAGGGCCAGCCCCTCAAACAGCGACGGAAAGACAAAGACATCATGACGCCGCATCTCTGCGAGGATTTCTGAGTGAGGCAGAGAAGAAAGCCATCGATGCTGTGAGCAATACTTGTCAAGCAGGTCGGACTGGCCCACTTTGCGCCCAATGACAGTAAGTGTGGCGGCTTTTCCGGCTTTCTCAACCGCTTCAAAGAGATAGCCAATTCCCTTACGCTGGGTAAGTGACCCGACGAAGAGAACTCGCAGCGGCTGGCTTGGATTCGTTAACCTGCGGGGCTCGGAAAGTGAAGCCGGAACGCCAAACGGGTTCACTAATATCTTTTTCTTTTCCGGGTGCATATCCAGCGTACTTTTGACAAAGCTGCTGGGCACCAGAACCGTGTCAGCAAGAGCTAACTCTTCATCTTTGAGCGCACATTTCGCCGGGCTGTCGAGCAGGGAGTTAAGGGTTCCCTTCCATGCTGGCTTTAACTCGGCTTCTTCTGCGGAAACCTTCTGGTTCGCCCGCCAATAGCCGATTGGCAAATCGTACAAGGTATGCACACCAAGCTTGCGCGCCTCGCGAAACTGATGCAGAGCACCATCCTCATAGGCGTAGACAGCCCGCAGCCCACGATAGGAGCGAAGACTGAGGGCAACATGCTCATCGAGGTCGCGATATACGCCATCAATCGAGAAGGGATTTGTGTAGGCAGAGATAAGGTGGCGCTTGCCTGCCCTGATTAGGAGATTGCGGACTAAGTCTCGAATTGGCCGCGTGTGCACGAACTCCGGAGGTAACTGAACGCGGGCGCGTCGTTCTAACATGCCGCGCATGCTGCCCGGCACCAGCTTTGCAAGTGCACTCTCTGGCCTCCACACAATACAGGTGTAGAAAGCGGCGAGTAACTCCTGCTCAAAGAGGGCGCTGACAACCGCAGATACGTTTGCGTTGCCTGTGGGATGGCTGACAATGACTTTGCCAGGGGTCACGGCTTATTCCCACTCAATAGTGCCGGGTGGCTTGGAGGTGATGTCGTAGACCACGCGATTGATGCCGCGCACTTCGTTGACGATGCGACTGGAGATCCGCTTCAGCACTTCGTATGGCAGGGGCACCCAATCTGCTGTCATGCCGTCCTCGGAATGCACCGCGCGAATCGCGCAGGTATTGGCATAAGTCCGCTGGTCACCCATCACTCCCACGCTGCGCACCGGCAGCAGGACGGCAAAACTCTGCCATATCTTGGAATATAGTCCAGCGGCCTTGATTTCGCTGACAACAATCTCGTCGGCTTCCTGCAAAATGGCTACTCTCTCGGCAGTAACTTCGCCGAGGATGCGCACGGCGAGTCCTGGCCCCGGAAACGGCTGACGGCCTAAAATGTCTTCAGGCATTTGCAGGTCGCGCCCGATGCGCCGCACTTCATCTTTGAATAAGTCGCGCAGTGGCTCGATTAGCTTCATCTTCATGTGATCGGGCAAGCCGCCAACGTTGTGGTGGCTCTTGATGGTTTGCGAAGGGCCGCGCACGCTTGACGACTCAATCACATCGGGATAGAGAGTTCCCTGCACCAGCCAATCGACGCCGCCGGAGTGCTGAGCGATCTTTGCCGCCTCATCATCAAATACGGCGATGAATTCGCGGCCAATGATCTTGCGTTTGGTTTCGGGGTCGGTGACTCCCGCCAGTTTATCGAGAAAGCGCTCACTGCTATCGACCGGGACAAGATTGAGACCGAGTTTGTCGCGCAGATTCTGAGTGACCTGGGCGAACTCGTTCTTCCGCAGCACTCCGTTATTCACGAAGACGCAGGTCAACTGGTCGCCGATGGCGCGATGCACCAATACGGCCGCCACGGAAGAATCGACCCCGCCAGAAAGCGCGCAAAGGACGTGACCCTTACCGACTTTTTCGCGAATGGCGGCGACGGTTGCTTCGATGAAGTGCGCCGGTGTCCAATCTCCCAGCGCGCCGCAGATGCCAAAGACAAAATTGCGCAACAGATCGCGTCCCAGCGGCGTGTGGTGCACCTCCGGGTGAAATTGTACTGCGCAAATATTGCTCTCAGGATTGGCAATCCCCGCCAATGCGTTGGAGGTCACAGCGGTCCTGTGAAAGCCCGGCGGGAGCTCAAGAGCCTCATCGCCGTGGCTCATCCACACCTGCAAAGTTGCGGGCAACCCGGCAAAGAGGGGCGATGCGGCGTCTTCAATCGTCACTTCTGCGTGACCGTACTCGCGTTTTTCGGCAGAGATGACCTTGCCGCCTAAATGGTGAACGATGAACTGCAGGCCGTAGCAGATGCCCAGTACTGGCAGGCCCAATGCAAGTACGCTGGGATCCGCATCGGGCGCGTCCTCGTCATACACGGACGACGGCCCGCCCGAAAGGATGATGCCAATCGGCGAATATGCCTGGATTTCAGCGATAGAAACGGTGCAGGGCAGCACGGCGGAGAAGACGTTAAACTCGCGGATGCGACGCGCAATCAGCTGCGTATATTGCGATCCGAAGTCCAGAATGACAATGCTTTGAGTGACGGGGCTTTGGGTTTCCACAATCCAGTGTCGCAGGGTAGCAAGCGGGATGTAAAGGCACAAACATCCCGCGAGTACTCTGGATTGTTTGGAGGAAAGGTGTACTCTGCATTGAAAGGGAATCTGAGTGATGAGCGCAGTCGAGGATGTGCGCCAAGTGCCGCAGGATTTTTTGGCTCTCGAATTGCGTGAGATTCGTGGCCACCTTGACTCCATCGACAAACGACTTGACTCATTGGATAAACGGATTGACACAGTCGAGAGTGGAAACGATGTGCGATGTCAGGCACTCGTCCAGCGAATCGATGTGGTAGAAAGCGCGAATGGTGTGAGATATCAGGCTATTATTCAAAGGCTTAAGCAATTTCAGCAGTCTTTTTCCTTCGACCGGCGAATTTCCGATCTCGAAGCTGACAAGAAGCGTTTGGCCTCGTGGCGACTTCTATCGGCAACTTCCGGGTTAATTCACAATCCGCTGAAATATCTTCCAGATTAGTGCGCCCTCGATGTCTGATACATCCACTCCGTATAGTTCTTCTATTCGCACCAAGTAGGGTTCAAGAGTTCGGCCAGTCGCAAAGTCCGAGAGTGAGGATTTATCTGAGACCCAAATTTCTTGATATTCCCCGCCGTAGACTTTTTCGAAAAACTCATCCAGGAGCGAGGAGTAAATATCAATCTGCTTCGTGGAGGCTAACTTCGAACCTGAACAAGTTTGCTCTTGTCGGCGCGGAAGTGCCGCCAGAACTCCACAAAGCTCCTCAGCCGGACCACATGAAAATAATCGTTCCCAATGAGGAATGCGACCGCAATCAACGCATACAGCACATGCAGCACATCCGGCCCGAACTGGTCGCTGAAGGGCAGTGGCGCAGCCGAGAAGACCATCGCCAGCACTATCAGGGCAATCCTGACGATGGCCATGACTAGATTGATCTCCATTAGCTTGCTTGAGAAGGCCCCGCCCAGGCGAAAGCTCCGCGCTAATGCCGCGCCGCTGTTGAGCTTCGCCTCTTGAAAGAGCAGTACCGGAGCGACCGACAGCACCCAGCTGAGAAGCGCCCACAAAACGAAAAATCCCAGCGATAGAAAAATCAGCCAGATCAGGTAGCCAATCAAATCGGGCTCAGAAGCAGAAGTGATGTGCGTATCAGCGGCCCAGGCGACGCCTCGATACCAGAGCCAGAAGCAGCCCAGCAGCACCAGCAGCCACAGTTCCTGCAAGACGATAAAGCCGGGCAGCCGCCGAAGCGCAGAGCCTAAAGTCGGTGAGCCGGCAGCTGCTTCGAGCGAGCCGATGCGCCACAGTACCAGAGTGCGCCCGATGCCGGAGAGGATAGCCCAGGCCACAATCGCAATCGGCACGATGGTTCGCAGCGCCTCGGCCACCGCAGGATGATAGATGCCCGCAGCATCAGCCAACAGTACGGACGAGATCCAGGGATTCTGGAAGTTGATCCGGTCGAGCCCCGCGGACTCCGGCGGAACAGCCAACAGAATCCGCTGTGCCTGCCCCCAAAGAATCGCCAGGAACGGAATGCCGAAGAGCCAGCGCCACGCGATCTCCAGCGCGACGACAGACGGATGCCGCCAGCAAAAGCTCATGTGGCTGACCAAAGTCTGGGTTGCGCGCAATGCAGTGGCGCTTTGTGGTGCTGCGTCTTCCGTCGACAGCACTATTTCACCACCAGATTGACCAGCTTGCCCGGTACGAGGATCACCTTGACTGGGGTTTTGCCAGCCAGCCACTCCTGCACCTTGGCGTCTGACAGAGCGGCCGCTTCAAGGGCGGCCTTGTCGGCGTCTGCCGGTACACGCACCACCGCGCGGAGTTTCCCGTTTACTTGCACGGGAATCTCAATCTCGTCTTCCCGCGCCAGGGCCGTATCTGAGACCGGCCAGGGCTGTTTAAATACTTCGCCCTTCCCGCCAAGCTCCGCCCAGAGTTCCTGTGAAAGGAACGGCGCAAGCGGAGCAAGCAACAGCACCAACGAACGCAGCAATTCACCGACGACGGCTGGCGACACTTCGCCCGTGGCCAGTGAAGACTCGGCCGCGAACAGTTCGTTGACAAGCTCCATGATGGCGGCGATGGTTGTGTTGAAATGCCACCGGCCTGAGAAATCCTGGGTAATCTTGGCGATTGTCTGGTGCAGCTTTCGCAACAGGGCGAGCGAAACACCCGCAGGAGCTGCCTCACGCCGCTTCCCTGCCCCGACAAGAGCGATGGGAGCAAAGCGCATCACCAGCCGGTAGACGCGCGACAGGAAGCGGCTGATTCCGGCGACGCCATCCTCCTGCCAATCCAAGTCGCGGTCAGGCGGCGCGGCAAAAAGAGAATACATGCGCGTCGCGTCGGCCCCGTAGCGGGCGATCATGTCATCTGGCGAAACTACATTGCCCTTTGACTTCGACATTTTTGCGCCGTCTTTGATCACCATGCCCTGCGTGAAGAGGCGGGTCGCCGGCTCGTCATTGACAATGAGCCGCAGATCCCGCATCACTTTGGTCCAGAATCGCGAATAGATGAGATGCAGAATCGCGTGCTCAACCCCGCCAATGTACTGGTCAATCGGGAACCAGTACTTTGCCACCGCCGGATCAAAGGGCGCATTGGAGTTCTGCGCGTCGGTGTAGCGGTAGAAATACCAGCTTGAATCGACAAACGTATCCATCGTGTCGGTTTCGCGCCTGGCCGGTCCGCCGCACTTTGGGCAGGTGGTATGGAGGAAGTCTGAAACCCGACTCAGCGGGGAACCACCCTCCTGCGTAATCTCAATCTGCTCAGGCAAGAGCACGGGCAACTGATTGTCAGGCACCGGCACCAACCCGTCTTCGGGGCAGTTCACCATGGGAATCGGCGTGCCCCAATAGCGCTGACGGCTTACGCCCCAATCGCGCAGGCGGAAGGTGATTTTGGCTTCGCCAAACCCGGCTGCCGCCGCTACCGCTTGCAGTTTCTTCTGAGCTGTCTCACAGCTCAGCCCGTCATACGTGCCAGAATTGACCAGCAGGCCGTCTTCTGAGATGAAGGGCAGTGCGACCGATTCGTCGGTCTTGACGGACTTGATAATCGGCTCGATGACCTTACGGATCTCCAGACCATATTTCACAGCAAACTCAAAATCCCGTTCATCATGGGCTGGCACGCTCATGATCGCACCTGTCCCGTACTCCATCAGGACGTAGTTCGCCACCCAGATAGGCACGCGTTCGCCGCTATAGGGATTGGTCGCATAGCTACCTAACGCGATTCCCTGCTTCTCTACCGCGCCGAGGTCGCCCGCTTCGCGCGCCCGCTTCTGCTCGTCGAGCATTGCCGCCACGGCATCGGCAAGCGCGGAATTGCCGGCAATCAGCTTTTCGACCAGTGGATGCTCTGGCGCGAGCTGCACACTGGTCGCACCAAAAATCGTGTCAACCCGCGTCGTAAAGACGCGAATCTTTTCTTCAGGAAAATCCTCTACGCCAAAGTCAACTTCAGTTCCCTCGCTGCGCCCAATCCAGTTGCGCTGCATGGTGCGCACTTTTTCAGGCCAGCCGGGCAGATGATCAAGCCCGTCGAGCAACTCCTGCGCGTAGGCGGTAATCCGGTAAAACCACTGTTCGAGGTTGCGCAACTCCACGGGAGTGTCTTCATGCCGCCAGCAGCATCCATCGATGACCTGCTCGTTGGCGAGGACGGTTGCGCAGAGATTGCACCAGTTGACTTTGGATTGCTTGCGGTAGGCGAGGCCGCGCTCGTACATTCGCAAAAAGAACCACTGGTTCCAGCGGTAGTAATCCGGCAGGCACGTCGTCACTTCGTTGGCCCAGTCGTAGGCCAGGCCTAGCCGCTGCATCTGCCGCTTCATGGCGGCGATATTCTGCAGGGTCCACTGGCGCGGAGGAGTGTTGTTTTTGAGCGCAGCATTCTCCGCCGGCAGTCCAAACGCGTCCCATCCCATCGGATGCAGCACGTTGTAGCCCTGCATGCCCATGTACCGCGCCAGCGCGTCGCCGATGGCATAGTTGCGCACGTGGCCCATGTGTAACTGGCCGCTGGGGTACGGCAGCATTTCGAGCACGTAATACTTGGGCTTTGTCGATGCGTTTGGGCCCGAGGCCGGCTCGGCGGCGTACAGCGCCGGGTTGGCCGCCCAGATAGCCTGCCATTTCGGTTCAATTGTGCCGGGTATGTAGCGTACTTCCATTTCGTCAGCCATAGAAGATTAGTTTATCTGGTCGGTCGCACGGTGCTTCGCAGCTTGTGAGGTATGCCCTCGATGCGTGTAAACTGTTCTTCAACCAACAGCTTTCTTTCGAAAGCACCCCGGAGAATGCCGTGAAAAGAGTATTGCCTCTCGCGTTAGTGGTCGCTACTGCTGCCTTGTGCGGATTAACTGTTCTGCATTCAGAAACCGCCACCAGCAACCGTACTCCGCAATTTGACAAGGAAGAAGTGAAGGTATGGAAGACCGTTGTGCTGCCCAATCAACCTCTCCAAATGCATCGGCACGAGCATCCCAGGGTGATCATCCCCCTTGTGGGCGGTACGATGAAGATCGTCGAGCAAACCGGCACGAGTGAGACGCATGACTGGGAGTTTGGACACGCGTACTGGCTGCCCGCGAATGCTCCCGGAACCATGCATGCAGATGTCAATGTTGGCGACAAGCCAATCGTAGTGATGGTGGTTGAACTGGAAAAGGAGAAATAACTAAACCAGAAGACCACCGGAGGATTCGCGAAAACACATCCAATGAACGCAATTATGCCGCTGCGTGGGAGCGTTCAAAGCCTGGCGATCGACTACCGGGTCGCCTGTGCGCCAATCACCTTGGCAACGACTGATGCATGACCGGCCAGATGGTGGATCTGTTTCACACCCTTGGGCATGGCAAACACCGGCGGTGAAGGGTCACACTGCTCGCAGAACACACCGTACCGGCTGCGATGCGCGTGGTTTTCGCAAACCAGATGCTCACACGCAAACGAGCATTCATAGTAGCCGTCACATTTGTAGATGGGAGTACCTTCTGGACTGCAACCTTCTCCATGATGCATGCAAGACGCCATAGCAACCTCGCTTTCCACTGTGGGAACAACCGTAACACCATTTCAGTGTCACTGAAAAGATACCGTTGAATTATTTCTGGAACTAAAAAGTAAGTCGATTTAGCCAGTACCTTAATGGAAAAGTGAACGTTTACAAGGAGCATGGTCTATTTGAGCGCATGCGCTACTGCCGCAAAAAACGCAGTGTCGGGTACTACATTCCTTGCCGAATCCGGCTTGGGACGGGCGCTCAATACCACGATTACCAGTTTCTCCTGTGGATTGATGTAGATATGCTGGCCAAAGATTCCTACTGCCTGAAAGGCACCTTCGTGGATTGGATCACTCTTTGGAATTGGCCACCAGAGATAGCCATAGTCCACCGATTTCCCGCTGAATTCGTGTGGCTTGCCTGATTCCTGAAACCATCCCTCCGGCACAACTCGCTCACCTCGAATAGCGCCGTCCTCCAGCACGAACTCTCCAAAGCGGCCAAAATCCCGCATCGTCGCCCCGAGTCCACTCCCTGCCAATCCCATGCCTCCGGGCGATTCAAGCCACCAGGTCGCATCCTGCTCCATGCCCAGTTGAGACCAGAGTGTTTCCGAGAGATAAGTTGCCAAGGGCTTATGGGTCGCACCCTCAATCAATGCGCCGACAAGAAACGATTCACCGGTGCTGTAGTTCCAGAGTGATCCTGGAGCGGCCGCCCTTGGGAGGTTTTTCATGAACTCGACGATCGTCCCCGGCTTGCCCTTTAACTGGATTTCGAGCAGCTTCCGGCGATCTGAGCGTGGGTCGGTATAGGTCTCATCCCATTTGACTCCTGAGGCCATCTGGAGCAGGTTGCGCACGGTCACCGCGTCATACACGCCACCTTTGAGTGCTGGAACGTACTTGATGACCGGATCATCGATGCTGGCGATCAACCCCTGCTTGATCGCCGCACCCACCAGCACGGAGGAAATGGATTTAGCCATTGAAAACGAGATCCAGCGCGTGTCGGGCCCGATTCCGAGCTCGTAGTCTTCCCTGACCACTTTGCCGTTTTTCAGAATCAGCAGACCAGCCACGCGGTCATCTGCGAGGTAGTCGAAGAGGTCAAAGTCCTGGCCATCTGCTTTGAAATACACATTGCTCAACGTTTGTTGCGACCTGTCCAAGCCCCGCACCGGCCCGCCGCGCGGCACAACATTGATGGGAAACAAGGTGTCACTGTGCGAAAACGTCGCGACCTCAACGCCCGGCAGCATCGTGCCATCAAAAACCTGCCGCGCCCCGGCGAGTTGTTGAGCAGCCACTGGAACGCTGCCAATGGCGACGGGCAGAACTGCAAACAAGATACTCAAGAATCGACGGAAGTTGTGTGAGAAGAAGCTTGGCATGCAGTTGAATCTAGGCCCAGGAGTGGAATCTGGCAATGCGAAACCAGATTCCCTCAAGTCAAACCTCGGCAAAATTCAGGACGAGGGGCTATTTGTGCTCCACCAGGCTCTTGAGCACCCGCACATTACGCTCGTCGTCGCCCGGCTCATCTACTGGTGTTTCGGCAATGAACGCGCAATGCGCAAAGCGTTCATCATTCAGCAGCCAGCGAAACGGCTCAGTACCGATTGTTCCCTGGCCGATGTTTTCGTGTCGATCGAGTTTGGAGCTGCGCGGGGCCTTGGCATCATTGCAATGCCAGACTCGCACTGCGACCAGGCCCATTGTCGCCTCAATCTGTTGCACGGTCGCCTCGTAGCCTTCCGACGAAACAAGGTCGTAGCCCGCGACATGGGTATGGCAGGTATCCAGGCATACACCCATAGGCGCAGTGGGGCGCAGGCGGTCAACCAGTTCTGCCACCTGTTCAAAGCTGCCGCCCAGCGAAAACTCCGCACCTGCTGTGTTTTCAATGAGAATGTGAAAGTCGGTTCCCTGCCATGCGAGTCCGTCGATTGCCTCCGCTATTGATTCCGCGGCAAGACGGAGCCCTTCATCGCGCGTCAGGCCTTTCCATGAGCCTGGATGCAGAACCAGGTATTCGGCGCCCAACTGCAAGCCGCGCTCGATCTCTCCGCGAAAAGCGGCAATGCTCTTCTGGCGCACTTCTTCGTTCTGGCTGCACACATTGACCAGGTAGCTGGTGTGGATGACCAGGGGACCAATGTCATACTGCATCCGCAGCATTTTCAAACGGTTGGCCTGCACGGGATCGACTTTGGGTGCCTTCCACATGCGTGGGCTGGAGGAAAAAATCTGAAAGGTGTTGGCTCCAATTGCGAAAGCCCGTTCAACCGCAGTCGAAGGGCCTCCGGCCGTTCCCAGGTGAATGCCGATACGTTTAACAGAAGAAGACATGGAATCTAGTGTAATGGCGAGGCTTCACAGAGGCGATAGGGCGGCTGCGCAAGCTGACATTGGTCATGCATCCATGACTATCGTAATGAAAGAAATCTCAGCGACCAGGAATAAAATCACTACATGTCGGATGTTTTTAGCCAATTTTACCAACTGCTGGTTGACGTGATTTTGCCCAACCTCAAGGGCATCCAGGCGAGCCAGGCGGAGCAGCGCCTCCAAACGGATCGGCTGAACCGAAACATCGAAGAGTTTCGCGCCGAGATGCAGGTTCGCTTTGCTGAGATGCGGGCGGATATCGCTGCCTGCCGCGCACAGGTTGAGGATGCGATGGTAACAATTCGCGAAAGCGAAGCAGCCAATGCCGGCTACCCGGCGAGCCGAGGCAAGAAAACGCTGGTCCACTGAGGCGGAATGAAGCCTATGCCGCGCCCGGCGGTAGACTCACATCCGTCGAGGCTGCGATGATGCGGCCATGCGCACTGTGATTACAGCAGCCCAGCTCTGGGACGGAGAGACTCAGAAGCTTGACCCTGTCGTCGAAATTGAAGATGGATTGGTTGCTGCGGTCTGGACGCGGTCTGAACGAGAACTCCCGGCCGATGCCCCTCGGCGCGACTTTCCTGCTGCTACGCTTGCGCCCGCGTTTTTCGATGTTCACATCCACGGCGCAGCTGGCTGCGACGTGATGGAAGCAACGCCCGAGGCTCTGGCAAGAGTCAGCCAGTTCCTTGCGTCGCGGGGGACGGGCACCTATCTGGCAACCACCGTCACTGCTCCCCTTGACGCCACGCTGCGCTCGCTTGCAGGGTTAGCTCGCCGAATTGCCGAGGCGGCAGACCCAGACTGGCAGGGGGCGCGGCCTCTGGGCATTCATCTGGAAGGGCCATTTCTCTCTCACGCCAAGCGCGGAGTGCATCCTCCTGAACACCTGCTCGCCCCCGACATCGCCGTATTCGACCGGATGTTCGAGGCCGCCGAGGGCAGAGTCCGCCTGATGACTCTCGCTCCTGAGTTGCCGGGAGCAATCGAGCTGGCGGCCCATGCGACTGCAAAGGGCGTTCGTGTTTCCCTCGGCCACTCCAATGCAACTGCTGCTGAAGCGCAGGCCGCCATCGCCGCCGGTGCCTGCTCGGCCACACATACTTTCAACGCCATGAGGTCTCTCGACCACCGGGAGCCTGGCATTCTGGGCACCGTGCTGACCACTGACGCGCTCTTTGCCGAACTGATCTGCGACGGAATCCACGTTCACCCACCGATGGTAAAGCTGTGGTGGAGGGCCAAAGGCGGCTCCCGCGCGATTCTGGTAACAGACGCAATGGCCGCGACCGGCATGCCCGATGGTGAATATATGCTGGGTGGCTTCCCAGTGCAGGTGGCGGATGGGCGGGCAATTGCCGGCGGAGTTCTTGCCGGTAGCGTGCTTACGCTCGACCGGGCGCTTGAGAACTTCATCCGCTACACCGGCGAGTCAGTGGGCGCGGCTTTGGCCCTGGTGACGCGCAATCCAGCGGCGATGACGGGGTTGACGCCAGAAAGTCTCAATGTCGGCCAGCCAGCCAACCTTATCGCTCTCCTCCCTGACGGCTCACTCGCAGCGTCATGGGTCCGAGGACAGCTTCAACGCTGAGCGGGCAGGTAAACGGCGCTCTTAACGTGCAGCGGTCCACGCGTCCGTTCGAGCCCGGGACCTCGGCACGATCAACCATCGAAAGCAATCAGGGCAGAATCGTCAGTGTTCCAACGATGCAATTCATGTGGTAGTCGTGGGCCCTCAAACTACCTGACGAGATATAGATCGGATAAGTGCCCGGCCTGGTATTGCTTCTGGCGTCTGTCCAGATACTCGGCACGCCTGTGACTACAGAGGCCGTATCTCCGTTGACGAAGCCATTGAAGGAATATGTCAATGTGGGCAGTGGATCACCGCGGTGCATGGTGAGGTTATTCGCGTCCACCGACAGAGGAGCCTTGGCCACATGCAATACGCTGTGCGTTGTAAATGGGACCAAAAAATAGTTGGTGGCCGAAAGCGTGCCAACGCCTATGTTGAATGGGTAGTAGCCCACCGGAGTTGTAGCGGTGACCACAGTCGAAAGGGTCGGCGAGCCGGAGACAACTGAGGCCGTATCGCCATTCAGCAACCCTAAGAACGAGTAGGCAGTGGGTAGCGGTGGGGTTTGGCCGTACTGCGAGGAATAGCTAGTGGCCACCAGATTTAACCGGGCTTTTCGCACCTGAAGTGTAGCTGGTGAGACGTTGATGATGTAGTTCGAAGCGTTTGGGCCACCCAGTATCGCCGAAACCGAATAGCTGCCAACAGGAGATGCTGGGGTTGCCGCCGTCTGCGGAATGATGGTGACAACATCTGAGCCAACCAGACCAGTCACAGTCGGACTGAAATCAGGATTCGCGCTGCCGTAGTAGCGCCATGTATTGCGAACTTTGACCGTAAGTGGCGCGGGAAGCCCGGTTACTGAAGTCGAAGCCGTTTGCGCAAGTCCGTCAACTGAAGCGGTTGCCACCATGGAACCTACCTTGCTGGCAAAGACAATTTCGTAGACTCGTCCGTCATTGTTACTTGGTTGGATCGATGGAGTGAAGGAGAGGCCATCGCCGGAAAAATTGACCGTGACGCCAGCGACCGGATTTCCTAAGTCATCGGTGACGCGGACAGCAATCGCCGGCCCAAAGGGTGCACCGTAGGTTGCCGAGACGTCGCCCTCGAAGAAGGTGAGTTTGGCGGGCTTGGTTGCGAGGATTGAGAAGGACGCTGGTTGGCTGGTTGTACCCTGGTAATTGCTGTCGCCTGAATATGTTGCCGATGCGGTATAACCGCCAACAGCGAGTGACGATGAAGTCCACGCGGCAAGCCCACTCGCATTGATCGCGACAACCGGAGCGGGCAGACCGACTCCGCTGAACGTGACTTTCCCGGTAGGCGTGGGGCCACCTGGGGGAACAAGGACGGTAGCCGTCAATGTCATTGCTTGGCCCGCCAAGACTTGTGTTGCAGATGCCTGGAACGAGACCTGAGGAGAAATCAGGCCACTGCCGAGAGCCGAGAGCATGATTTTCTGTCCGACGTATCCGGAATGGGTCGAGGCAAGAAGATTGTTATCGAGGATGTCGAGTTCACCGGTAAAGACTCCCGGCTGCGTGGGGGCATAGCTGATGGGGAGCTTGCAGGACTGGCCAGCCATCAATAGTCCGGGGCCGATCGAAGCGGAGTCGAGGAACGGACATGCCCCTGAAGCCTTCATGTCCCAGGTGAAGTTTGTCGAAATGTAGGGGTTGCCAACGTTGTTCCACTCAATCACGAGCGCAGAATTACCGACGTTCTGGAGAACTACCGTTTTCGGGCTGTCACTGCTGACTGAACCGAGGTCCGTAGCCGCAAAGGTAAGGCTCGGCGGGTCGGCAAAGTCTTCTTTGAGCACCCTGCCATTGCCGTAATCGGCAATGTAGAGGTTTCCGCTGCCATCGACGGCGACTTTGTACGGTGCATACAGGGGACTGGTGACCACATCGGTTTGGGTGTAACCCCCGTCAGTCGGTGACTCTTTGACGGCTCTGTTATGGATTTGTTCCGCGATGTAGACATTCCCGGCTGCGTCGACCGCGATGCCAATGGGGCGCTCAAGGCCGGTGGCGATCGTGCTTTCGGTGTAGCTGCCAGCAGCAAACGTTTCTTTGAGGACAAGGTGGTTAACCCCGTCACCTAGATAGATGTTTCCGCTTGCATCCACGGCGACTGCAGAAATGTAGTAAATGCCGCTGATCGGGATGGTTTGCGTATAGCCGGTCGCGGTCGGGGTTTCCTTGAGCAGGCGATGATTGCCCACATCGGTGATATACACATTACCTGTCGCGTCGACGGCAAGGTCGTAGGGATAATTGAGCCCATCTGCGACGACAGACTGAGTATAGACTCCGTTCGCAAGGGTCTGCTTGAGTACAGAACCGCTGTTATAAGCAGCGACGTACAGATTCCCTGCACCATCGACGGCCAATCCGAAGTTATTGGTTAATCCGATGACCACAGTGCTCTGCGTGTATGAGACGGCGCCTGGCGTTTCCTTGAAGATGTTGCCATTTGCCGGATTTCCGTTGCCATCATCGGCAATGAAGACATTGCCGGCAGCGTCGACAGCGATGCCGCTGTCCTGGTTCAGTCCGGAAGCGACGACGGATTCAGTTCCGGGCGTGAAGTTAACCTGCGGCCCCATGCCTATGCCCTGGAGATAGTTGGTTACAACGACATTATTTGCGTTGTCGAGCAGAACGACGGCCCCGGCGCGGATTCCGGGGCGGGTTGGCGAAAAGTTTGCAACGACGGTACAGGTGGCGTTGGCCGCGTAGGCCGCCCCTGGGGTACAGGTGCCGCCACTTTTGGTGAAATCGAGGTTTTCAACCCCCTGGGTACGGACAGAAACGGTTCCCAGAGTCGTCGCTGCCGGAAAGATAAACACGACGGGAGCTGCGGTGCTCTGGCCGATTTCGACAGACCCAAAGTCTGCCCCGGTGGAGATGACCACGGTGATGGCGCTGGATGTAGCAGGAGCAAAGAGCGTGTCTCCAGCATAGCTTGCGGCGACCATTTGAGAGCCGACAGCGAGGGTGCTGGTCGTTAACTTGGCGATGGGGCCATTCGCACCCGCAGAGATTTTTGAAGTACCGAGAACCGTGGCTCCAGACAAAAAAGTGATAGTACCAGAAGGATAGAGATAGCCGGATTGATAGCCGAGAGTCGCGGTGAAGGTGACGGGCACACCGACGGCACTGGAGGTGGCAGAGGCAGCCAATTGAACATAGGTCGTGAGGTGACCTACAACGACGTTAACGGGATTGGAGATGGCGGGAATGTAGATGGAATCCCCGGAGTATTGAGCGGTGAACTGGTCAAGGCCCTCAGGCAATGCGGTGGTGGAAAAGGAAGCTGTGCCGCCCGCGAGCTGAACTGTTTGCAGGGCAACGTTATTGTTGGAAAAGATGATGGAGCCTGTGGGGGTAGCGCCGCCGTTCAGGCCTGCAACTTTTGCGGTGAAATTCACGTTCCCACCCAGCGCGATGCGGTCATGGGAGGACGTCAGCGTGACTGTAGCCGCCGTCTGGCTCTCATTGCCTGAAACAGCAACCTGATGCTGTGAGCCTGAAACATTCAGTGCATTCGAAGTCAGGGAGACATTCTCGGAGAGGGGCACATTTGGGCTGCCGGTGACTGTGACTGGTTTGAAGTCGATGAAAAGTGCGCAGGAACTTTGAGGGTCAACCGAGGTAAAGTCTTCGCAGCCCCCGGAACTGGATCCAACTGAGTCTTGGGGGAAGTCAACCGGATACCTCACGCTCGAAAAAATGAGCGTTTCGTTGCCGGCGTTTTGAACGGTGACAGTCTTGGGACTATCGCTACTTGTGGAGCCCACCGCGGTTGCTGAAAATACGAGTGTCGGCGGATCTGAAAGATTCTCTTTCAACACACGACCGTGATAACTGTCTGAAATATAGATATTGCTACTATCATCGACGGCCACAGCCCAGGGTGAACTCAGTGGGCTGCTGGAGATCGTGCTCGCCTTATAGGTTCCCGCAGAGAGCGTCTCTTTGACGATCCGGTTGTGCATGGAATCGGCAATATAGAGGTTGTCATTGCCGTCCACAGCAATGCTTGAAGGCCATAGCAGACCGCCGCCAATCCTTGACTCTGTATAGGCACCTGCCGCTAAGGTCTCCTTCAAGATGTAGCTCAGGTTGTTTGCAACAATATAGACATTATTCGCACTGTCGAGTGCTAATCCCGAGCAGGTCTGCGAGCCGGGATCTCCGCAGCGCGCGATGACGCTCTGTGTGTAGTTTCCTGCGGAGAGGGTCATCTTGAGCACGCGGCCGTTCAATGAGTCAGTTATGTAGACATTACCGCTGCTATCGACGGCTAGTCCATTGGGCTCATTCACGTCAGTGGTGATGATGCTTTCGGTATAGACGCCGTTTGACAAGGCTTCTTTCAAAACGCGGTTTCCCTGCCAATCGGAGACAAAGAGGTTGCCTGCACCATCGATCGCCACTCCAGAGGCACGGTTAATGCCGCTGGCAATTGTGGATTGGGTGTAGGAGCCGTTGGCGAATGTCTCTTTCACCAGAGTGCCGTCGTTGAAGTCTGCGATGAACACGTTGCCGCTTCCATCGAGGGCGAGGCCATTGGGAGGAAAGGAACCGCTTTCGATGACGATCTCTTTCCCCGGAGCAAATTGCACTTCGGGTCCGGTGCCGAACCCTTTCAGATAGCTCGTCGCAACGACGTTTCCTCCGTCATCGATGAACACGACGGCCCCTTCCCTAACACCTGGACACCTCGGAGTGAAATTGACCTCCACAGTGCAGGTGGCATTGGCACTGTAGGCTGAACCGACCGCGCAGCTACCACCACCCGCGTTGGTAAAGTCCTTATTTTCAGAGCCTTTGGTGCGCACCGAGATTGTGCCAAGGGTCGCGGATCTCAAAAGGTAGACAGGGACTGTGGCAGAACTACTGCTGGCGATTGAGACAGTACCGAAGTCAGTCTGGGCAGCCAGAGTTGTGGCAAAAAGAGCGACGAAGGAAGCAAATAGAAAAGTCAAAGCCTGAAGTGACTTGTACATAAAATGGTCCTCATACGCTTAAATCGCTATAATTCCGGTGAAATCGAACCTTGAATGGCAGGTTTTCAATCTGTGCCGAAAACCTATTCACTCGCGGCCTAATGCTACACCCGATTGACTCGGAATCTAGTTACAATCCCGCTCTTACTTCCAGGAATGAAACCCTACACATCTTATGAGCTAGGGCCTGTTCACACTATGAGTTAGATTTCTGTTAAAATGTTCTTACCGATGGAACTGACAGAAGCGCAGTACGAGCGGATCAAGGAAGCGTTGCCTGTGCAGCGTGGCAACGTTAGTTTGAGCAACCTTCAAGTGCTC
>JANYDG010000045.1 GCA_025359885.1 Acidobacteriota bacterium | reverse complement strand
CTGCTCAGCACCGGTATCCTGCTCCTTGCTGGCGGCGGTAATTTCCTGAACCAGCTCGGCGGTCCGCTGTATGTCTGGTACCAGCTTTTCAAGCATCTCGCCCGACTTCTCTGAGACTTTCAGCGTTGTCGCCGAAAGCTGGTTGATTTCGCCGGCGGCCTTCTGGCTGCGTTCGGCCAGCTTGCGTACTTCGGCTGCCACCACCGCAAAGCCCTTGCCATGCTCCCCGGCACGCGCCGCTTCGATGGCGGCGTTCAGGGCGAGCAAATTCGTTTGCCGGGCAATCTCTTCGATGATGGAGATCTTATTGGCAATCTCCTTCATGGCCGCAACGGCTTCGAGTACAGACTTGCCGCTCTCCTGCGCGTCGCGCGCCGACTTGTTGGCAATCTTGTCAGTCTGCTGCGCGTTGTCGGCGTTCTGCTTGATGTTTGAAACCATCTCTTCCATTGAAGAGGAAGCTTCTTCGGCTGCGGCAGCCTGGGCGCTGGCACCTTTTGAGACCTCAATCGAAGCCGTACTGATGGATTGACTCGCGGCTGAAACCTCGCCAGCGATGGAGCGGATGTCTGATACCGTCTGCGTCAGCCCGTGCACCATCGCGCTGAACGCCTGCATCAGTTTGTCCTGTGGCGACCGCTCGAGAATCTCGACCGTCAGGTTGCCGTTGGCGATTTCCTCTGCTGCAGAAGTGATTTCGTTCATCGCGACAATCAGGGTGTTCAGGTTGATCTTGATGGTGTTGAATTCGCCCTGGTACGTGTCGGTAATCTGTGCTGGAATATCGCCCTTGCTGATCTGCTCAACATAGCGTGCGGCCACGGTGAGGGGCACGATCACAGCATCGAGCGTATCGTTGACGCCTTTGACGATCTGTCCAAAGTCACCGGGATGCCGGGTCGATTCGGCGCGGGTATTGAGTTTGCCGGCCTGCGCTGCCTGGGATAGCTCAGCCATGTCGGCAATGAGCAACTTCAGGTTGCTGCGCACCTGCTCAATGGTGTTGTTGATGAAAGCTTTCTTGCCGGGGAACTGCTCAAGGGGAGCGTCAAAATTGCCTCGGCCAAACTCTGCAACGCAGGCCATGGCCTTCTTTTTGACCGCGATATGGCCTGCCACCATCTCGTTGACTCCCTGGGCCATGCGCGAAAAGGCCCCGAGGAATTTCTCTGGAGGAATCGTCACATCGATGTCGCCCCTGTCGTGTTCATTCGACATGGTTTGCATCGCCGCGGCAAAGCCGCTTAGCTGGGTATGCATTGCACTTTTGATTTTGCCGATCTGTTCGGTCCTATCGCCTGGCGAGCATAGGTCATCGAGGCGAATCCCGGCTGCATCGAGCATCCGCTCAATGGTGTTCATAAAAAAGGCGTCGCCAATGGCCTGCAAATCGAGGTTGAACACTCGACAAACTGCCGCTTCAATCTGCTGAACTTTGTCGATATCTGCAATGTCCCGGCGTAGAAATTGCCCGATTACCCGTTGGAATTCAGGGTAGGAGCCGATATACCACTTGAAGGGAAGGTTGATGCGGTCATGCACCGCGCCAACCTGCATGCGCTTTTCAAAGTAGCGTACATCCCAGTCAATGGAGGCGCCGGCAAAGACCTCAGTGATGTAGCCCATCTGCGCCGACTCGAGATGCTTGCGCAGTGCGGTGATCGGCATACCCCGCTCGGTCGCGATTGATTCAAAGAACTGGCGGGTCGGCCCAAACTCAAACTGCCAGTCGTAGAACTCGCGCGCCACATCCGCCGCCACATCCTGCGCCCACGGTGCCCACTCCGTCAGCAGTGCGCGGTCCTCGGCATCGAGGCGGATAAACTGACGCCGCTGCGACAGGTTCTGGTCGTCCATACCATAACGGCGGGCAAGAGAGTCGCCGCCCGCCGTCGGCCAGTTCACATGAATGGTCTGTCGAGGTGCGACCGGTTTTGCCTGTCGCTCGGGTACAACTGCCCGCACGGGCTTGGAGTTTCGACTCGCCACAACACTGGCCTTTGGCTTTGCCTTTGTCTTGATCGTCATTTGCCTGATCTCCGTTCTCATTTCGGTGCATTGTGCTGGTTTCAAATTTCGTTGCGAAATGCTCAAGCCGCTCCCGAAGCGGTTCTTGCCCGCGCCCCGCTGGCTGTGCGGTTGTTTCTGGTCGCGGCTGGCGGATGCCCGCGAGGTCCCGGGGAACTGGCCCGGATCGCCTCCTGCACCAGTCTGTCCGGCGCCAGAATCAGTGCGACACATCCATTGCCGAGGATGGTCGCCCCAGACACGACCTGCACGTGCTTGTAGAAGCGGCCGAGGCTCTTGATGACTGACTGGCAATCGCCGAGCACCCGGTCGACGACCAGGCCAAAACGACCATCCTCTGTCTCGACGACCATGATCTGCTCAATCTCGGGCCGGGCCGTGCGGATGTTGAAGTGCTGCCGGAGCCGGATGTACGGGATAATCTCGCCGCGCACGTTGGCCACATGCTTGCCATTGGCGCGTTCAATATCCTGTTGTGTCAGTTCAATGCACTCCAGGGTGTTCGCCAGGGGAAGCACAAAATAGGCGCAATCCACGCTGACCAGCAGGCCATCAATGATGGCGAGAGTCAGCGGCAGGCGCAGTGTCACGCTGGTGCCCACGCCGGGTTTGCTGGCCACGTCGATAATGCCGCGCAGACTCTCCACGCGCTGCCGTACTACATCCATGCCCACGCCCCGGCCCGAGACATCAGTAACCTGCGGAGCGGTTGAAAATCCAGGCTCAAAAATCAGGGCAAAAACCTCAGCCTCGGTAAGCTGGGCATCTGCGCTTACCAGGCCTCGCTCCACGGCGCGGGCGCGAACCGCGTCCGCCTTTATACCGCCGCCATCATCTGAAACGGCGATCAGCACAGTTGCCCCGGAGTGGCGTGCCGAAAGGTGAATCCTGGCGGTGGGCGACTTGCCCGCCGCAGCCCGCGCCTCGGCCGGCTCAATACCGTGGTCCATGCTGTTGCGAATCAGGTGCATCAACGGGTCACCGAGCTGATCAATGACGGTTTTGTCGAGCTCCGTATCGGCGCCCTCAATGGTCAGCTCGACGTCTTTGCCCAGGTCGCGGGCCAGGTCATGCACCAGCCTCCGAAAGCGTTCAAAGGTGGCGCGAATCGGCAGCATGCGGATGTTCATCGAGTTCTCGCGCAGGGCCGAGGTCAGCCGCTCAATCTCTTCCGAAACTGCAATCACGTCCGTGTCGTTTCTCTGTGCGGCGATCTCGCTTAACCGCGCCTGCACTGTAACCAGCTCCCCGACGAGGTCAACAAACTGGTCGAGTTTTGCCGCTGGTACGCGAATGCTTGCAGCATTGTCGGGCTTGTTATAGGGACGCCGTCCTGCAGCACCGGAGCGCTGGTCCTTGAGTCCATTGGCAATGGCGTCGGATGCACTCAATTGCACGGGTGCTGCCGGAGCCATACCCGGAGCCAGAATTGACGCCGGAATTGACTCCAGTCCAGATTTCTGTCCAGGCCGCAGCCGAGGCTCCAGGCTTGGCTCAAAAAGCGGTTCCAAGGCGGGTGTGACGGTTGAGGAAACGGGCGCAATCGTCAGCTCGCAACTCTCCTCAACAAAGATGAAGACATCCCGGATCGCGTCCCGCGTACATGCCGCAGTGAGCGTCATATCCCAGCTGAAGTAGCAACGCTCCGGGTCCAGTTCCTCGAGTGGCGGCAGGGAAGCAAGGCTAGCCTGAATCTGCAGGCTGCCCAACTGTCGCAACTCGCGCAAAAGCAGCAGAGGATTAGTGCCGTCGCGCATCAGGTCGGGCCCTGGAGCAAAGTGGATTTGCCAGTCGCAGACCGTGCCTCCAACCATCGCGGGGGATAGGGTAGCTGCGGCAGGAATCGCTTGGAGCGCTTCGTGGTCTGCCTCGCTCTTTGGGACCCCGCACAATCGCCTTACTTTGGACAGCAGGTCGGCGCAAACCGCCGGGTCGGCCAGCACTCCCACGCCGTCTTCAACCATGCATTTGATCTGGTCAAGAGCAGCAAGCGTAAGGTTAATCAGCTCGGGAGTAACTGCGAGCCGTTCATTGCGCACTTCGTCAAAAGCGTTTTCCAGGTTGTGCGTGAAGACCGCCAGGTCCTCAAAGCCAAACATGGCTCCCGACCCTTTGATCGTGTGCAGGCCGCGAAATGCCTTCCCAACTAACTCCAGGTCGTGGGGGTTCTGGTGCAGCGCCAGCAATGTGGCTTCCAACTCCGCCAGGATTTCGCGCGCCTCCTCCTGGAAGCTATGTTTGAAATTCTCGATATTACCCTTGTTTGCCAAAGCTAAACCTCACTCAAGCTGGCGTAGGTCGCAGCCATGGGAAGAGGTGCCAAACCAGCTTCCAGAAAGGCAGCTGCAATCGATTCCGGCAGCGGCACGGTTACAGTGAAATTCACGCTCGCTTTGCGTGCGGCTTGCTCTGCGGCGCGCAGCAGTTGCATGGCCGTAACATCCAGGTCAGTTGCAGCAGAAAAATTTACAACCAGCGGTCGCCCTCCGGCGAGTGCCTGCACCAAGAGCGCCTTGAGGTCCAAGGCTGCTGCGATGTTGACCGATCCCTGGAAGATGATTTGACTTTCCGATTCGTTCTGTTCAACAGTGATGGGCACACTGTGCTCCTTGGCGTACAGCGTCAACTGCGCATTTCTCCATCAGCGCAGAAATCCAATTCTTTCCGGCGCTAATGGTGTTATCGACCTCATCGAAGTACGCCACGAGCCCTAATTTCTCAGCACTTTGTTAGCGGGGATTAATAAAACTTCCACGCCATCAAACCGGCTGCTGGCAAACAGTGGTTCAGTGGAACTCCGACCCATATGGTCAGGGCCCGGCCCCCGCTCATTTCCTGCACGGCTGCCGCCATCGCCACCTGTAACTCACCTGTAACGTCAGATCATCCCCGAATTTGATACCGTTGCGAGATGAAGATGAGAATGCGCTTAACCGAGATGAATGCAGCTATCCTGACTGGAATTCTGGGGCTGAGCATGCTGGTACCTGACAGCATCTTTGCGCAGACCACAAACCTCGCTACCAGCAAGCAGCTCATCGGCGAAATCCCAGGTCATCCTCAGCGCATCAACAGCCTGCCTATGACCATGGCTTTCTCTCCTGACCGGCGCTACGTGGTTTCCGTCAATGCTGGATACGGGACTTTCGAATCCGATTACGACCAGTCGATTGCAGTGCTTGATACGCAGACCGGTGCGCTGTCGGATTTTCCTGATCCCCGCACCTCACTCGGAGCCCACCAGACTCTCTATTCTGGCCTTGCTTTCAGCGGCGATGGCAGCCACCTCTACGCCAGCATGGGTTCGGTCACCGATCCCCAAGGCGAAGGCAAAGACAGCGTCGGCAGCGGTATCGTGGTGTACACGTTTCGCGACGGCAAAGTGTCCTTTGAACGTATGATTTCGCTCCCGTTGCAGACCTTGGCCCCGGGCCGCAAGACAAAGCTGATTGGCAGTGTTGAAGGTGACAAGGGTGTACCTTTCCCGGCAGCGCTGGCGATAGTCGGCTCAGGCGCAAACGAGCATCTGCTGGTCGCGGACAATCTCTCAGACGATGTGCTGCTGGTCAACCCCGCTCCAGGGGCTGTGAATAATGGCATCGAACAGCGCTTTGACCTGGCCGAAAATGACGCTGTTCCCTCGACCTATCCCATCGCCCTTGCCGTCACAAAAGACGGTACGGGCGCTTATGTTGCCCTTTGGAACGCCTCGGAAATCGTCGAGCTCGACCTGAAGTCTGGCAAAGTAGGGCGCAAGCTGCCGCTACTCAAACCGAGGAACCCCATTGCTGCCGGCACGCACCCCTGCGCGCTGCAGTTCGCCCCCGATGGTCAAACGCTCTATGTGGCCCTCGCCAACCGTGATGCCGTGGCTGCGGTCAACCTCAGGGCGGGCCAATTCTCAGTCAAGGGGTACTTCGACACGCGCCTCCCGGGGCAGAGCTACTTTGGCGCAGAGCCCGAGGCTTTGGCTATCAACGCCGACGGCAGCCGCCTCTACGTTGCAAATGCCACTACCAATTCGATGGCGGTCATCGATCCCCGCAAGTTAACCGCCGCTGCGGCAAAGAAGGGCATGGTCGAGCCTCTCGGCTTCGTCCCTACGGAATGGATGCCCATGTCGATGGTTTTTCTCGGTTCACAGTCGGGTGGCAAATTATATGTCGCGACCGCCAAGGGCAAGGGTACGGCGCCCAACGGCATGCTGCAGCGCGAAACACCTTCGAGTCAAATTGATGGGCAGGGCAAGCGAAAGAAGAGCGGCTACACCTACATTGGGACGCTCCTGTACGGATCGCTTGCCGCAATCGACTCCGTCGAAATCGAGAAGAATCTACCCCGGTTCACCGCCAACGTGGTCGAATCCAATCGGCTCAAGGCCGCAGAAGAGAAGATCACCTTTGCCAACGGCGCACGTGACCGCATCAAGCATGTCATCTACATCATCAAAGAAAACCGAACATACGATCAGGTCCTCGGCGACCTGAGCGCCGACGGCAATCCGGTTGGTAATGGCGACCCCAGCCTGACCATGTACGGCCAGTCCATTACACCCAACGAGCACAAACTGGCGCTGCAATTCGGCGTGCTCGATGACTTCTTTGACTCTGGCGAAGTTTCGGGCGATGGCCACGTCTGGTCAACTGCCGCCATCGGCACCGACTATCTTGAAAAGACATGGCAGCAATCGTATCGCGGGGGCGAACGCACCTATGACTTCGAAGGCGTCGTCGCCGAAGGCTACCCGCTGCTCCAGAAAATTCCCGACGTCAACGAGCCGATGAGCGGCTATCTATGGGGAAACCTCGCAGCGCATGGCAAGAGCTATTACCACTTTGGCGAATTTATTTCCACGACTTTTTGCAACGAGGTGAAGACGGTCAATCCGCAGCAGGGCCCCGTTCTCCCCGGTCAGGATTGCAAGCGCCAAGCCGTTGCTCCCGGAGACCCGCTGCCCGCTGAATGGGGCGGGGGCGTCAATCAATGGCCGTGGGGCATTCCCATGATCGCATCCAACATTGCCACCAAGCCTGAACTTGTCGGCCATTTCGCCGTCGAGGCGCCCGACTTTGAGCTGCGCTTCCCCGACCAATTGCGTGTGAATATCTTTGAGAAGCATCTCAAAGACTGGGTTGAAGACCGGGCGCACGGCAAAGATACGATGCCCAACTTCGTGCTGTTGCGGCTCGGCAACGACCACACTGCCGGCACCACGCCGGGCGGACCCACGCCGAGGTCATCGATTGCAGACAACGATCTGGCGGTGGGGCGCGCTGTCGAGGCTATCTCCCACTCGCCTTTCTGGGAAGACACCGCGTTCTTTATCCTCGAAGACGATGCGCAGGATGGTGGCGACCATGTGGACGCCCACCGCAGTGTGGCCCTGGTCATCAGCAAATATGCTCCGCGTCAGGCCGATGGTGCGCCCTTTGTTGACAGCCGCTTCTACACCACGGTGAGCGTCATCCGCACCATGGAGACCCTGCTCGGCCTGCCGCCGATGAATAACAATGACGCATTCAGCTCGATGATTTCAACACTCTTTACCGGCCCAGGCGACCAGCCGGCATACACCGCCGACACTTCGAACCGCGAAAACGGACTGATCTATACCGCCAACGCGCCGACTGCCGCTGGGGCTCGTGAAAGCCTGAAAATGGATTTTCGCCACGCCGACCACGCCGACGCGCAAAAGCTCAACGCAATCCTGTGGCATGATGCGATGGGCGACAAGCCGATGCCAGCCGCCCTCATCGTTCATCGCAAAAAGGCCGCCAAAGACGGCGACGATTAAGCCTTAAACGCGATTGGCCCGAGCGGCGATGCTGCGAAGCGCCGGCAGTACCGTTCCCAACGCCACGGGGTCAGCGTCGCGCTTGCCCAGTGCAAAGTAGACTGCGCGGTAATGTTGGTAAAGCTCCTCGTAAACGGCTGCCGCTGCCGGGTCAGGTTCGACCGTGCGCAGCCCCAGGCAAACTGCCTCTTGCGCAGCCTCAATCGTTGGATATACGCCCGCCGCCATCAGCGCAAAAATGCCAGATCCCAGGCTCGTTGGCACGCCGGCCGGCACCAGTACGGGCTTGTTCAGCACGTTGGCATAGACCTGGTTGAGTACCTCGTTCTTTTGCGGAATCCCACCGGCATTGATCACCCGGTCAACCGGTACGCCATGCTCGGCCATGCGCTCGAGAATGATGCGTGTGTGGAAGGCCGTGCCCTCGATGGCGGCAAAGAGCTCATCTTGCGCTGTGTGCAGCAGGTTCCAGCCGAGCGTGACACCGCCCAGTTCCGGATTGACCAACACCGTCCGGTCACCGTTATCCCAGGAGAGGCGCAACAGCCCCGTCTGCCCCGCGCGGTAGGTCTCCAGACCCTGCGACAGATCGGCCACGCTGATGCCAGCCCGGCGTGCGATGGCCTCAAAAATATCTCCCGTGGCTGAGAGCCCGGCCTCAATGCCGGTAAAGTCAGGATGCACACTTCCAGGCACCACGCCGCAGACGCCTGGAACCAGTTCCGTCTCCTTGGCCATGGCGATGATGCAAGTGGAGGTGCCGACGACATTGACCACGTCGCCTTCGCGGCAGTTGGAGCCGATCGCGTCCCAGTGTGCGTCGAATGCCCCGACTGGGATGGGAATTCCGGCATGCAGCCCCAGTTCCGCCGCCCATTTGGGCGAGAGATGCCCGGCGATGTGGTTTGAGGTCAGAAACTCGCCCCCCATCTTGGCGCGCACACCTGCGAGCAGCGGGTCCAGCGAAACCAGGAACTCCTCCGATGGAAAGCCTCCCCATTTCGGATTCCAAAGCCACTTGTGACCCATCGCACAGACGCTGCGCTTCAGGTCGACGGTCGAAGTGACCCCGGCCAGCGTCGCCGCCACCATGTCGCAGTGCTCAAGCGCAGTCACAAACTGGCCGCGCTTTTCTGGATTATGCCGCAGCCAGTGCAATAGCTTGGCCCATCCCCATTCGTGCGAATAAACCCCGCCGCACCAGTCAATTGCCTCAAGGCCGACCGCATGGGCGCGGGCCGTAATTTCCTCAGCCTCCGCCTTGGCCCGGTGGTCGCACCACAGGTAGTACTCGTCCAGCGGAACCAGGTTTTCACCGACCGGAATCACGCTTGACCCGGTCGTATCGAGTGCCAGCGCGACAATGCCCGCGCCCGCAACACCGGTCTTCTCAAGCACAGCGCGCATCGCTCGCACCAGGGCCTGCATCTGGTCATCGTGCGACTGGGTGGCAAAGTCAGGGTCTTCTCGCTTGCGGTGCAGCGGGTACTCAGCGGAAGCGGTGCCGATCGGCCCCTTCTGGCTATGCACAAGGGTTACGCGAACACTGAGGGTTCCAAAGTCAACGCCAGCGACAAGGGGCATTTCGCACTCTCCGGTAAACGATTACTAAAGCTCTCGGAAGTCTATCCCATGCAGTCCAAAGCTGTCATGAAATTAAGCGCCTCAGCCCATCTTTAACTTGTCTCGCCTCTGCTGAGCCGCTCGCCTGCGCCCGCTTTGCACAAGTCCTGCACAAGTCCTGCATTCATTCCTAGTGCCACTTTTGCCGCAAATTTCATGACCCCGGCTCACGGTAACTATTACCGATGAGAGCCCTCAAGATACCCGTTGCGTCATCCCGTCAAGACTGAAGGTGCATTGTCTCGCTTTTCAACCCCGCGCATACTCAGGACGAGTTCAAAACACGGATACATGTGTCGCTGTTTCAGACACACAAGCTAATCCGATGTTGATGCAAACTGGAGCCCGAAAATTCGGAGCCCAGGGTAATTTGGAGAACCTCATGACCGCTCGTCCTGCAGCACTGTTCAAGTTCACATCCCGCCTTGGTACTCTCGTCCTTGCTGCCGCTGGCTTCTTTGCAGCGGCACCCTTCGCTGCTTATGCGGTCGGTTCCCCGACACTGCACATCGTCTCTGGAGCCAACCAACAGACGCGATACACGTCACCGTTCGCCATTCCGCTGATGGTGCGGGCTACGGATTCCGTCACGCACACCGCAATTGCCGGTGTCTCGGTTCGTTTCACCGCCCCGGCAGGCATTGCGCTGAGTGCAGCAATGGCAAAGACGGATCGTCGCGGCCAGGCGTCCGTCATCGCAACCGGGCTCATCGTCGGCAGCGGCGAAGTTGAGGCCACTCTCGTTGAAAATCCGGCAGTGAGCACTACCTTCGAGGGCCTCGTCATTCAGAAAGCCCTGTTGACGGTTGTCCCCGCCGATCTGGCCCCCCATGTAGGCATCGTGCCAGCGATCACCGACTACGTAATCCAGGGCTTCGTCAACGGCGAATCGCTCGAGACGGCCAAAGTTACCGGCGCTCCCGTACTTTCAACGTCGGCCACAGAGCGCAGCCCCGATGCTAACTACGCGATTAAGGGCGGTGTCGGTTCTCTGGCTGCCCCGAACTACGAATTCGTCGCTGGTTTTGGCACGCTCGTGCTGGTGGGCGATCGATCTTCCGCACGAGGCAACTCTGTTGCGGACGAAGCCTTTGACCCTCGTTTCGCCGCCATCAATCAGAATCCCAACGAAGTTCGCAGCGCTCTGACCAGCAAGACCGCATTCGTTCCGGCCCCTACCAGCGTCGCCGGGGGCAGCCGCAACGGCGTCGCGGTCAACGTCAGGTCAGCGGTCGAGTTGCACACGTCTAAAGCGACAAGCCCACTTCTGGCGGCCGAGGTCAAAGGTGTTTCGAGCTTCAACCGTACCGAACTGAATGCAAACTTGGGCAATGCCAAACCTGTTCGTCAGGCCATTGCACCTAAAGTCGCAACTGTCTCCGCCGACGGCTCCGCCAAGCCAGTGCAGGCAGCATTGACCAGCCGGACTGCTTCCCCTTTTCCAACCGCGCTGGCCGGCGTCCATCGTGCAGGAGTTGTTGAAAGCGTTCGCTCTGCACTTCAGTTGAACTTTGTGACGTCCCCCTCAGTGATGCCCAGCGCGCAGAGTCCGCAGGCGATTCACAGTGCTTTCCCGGTCAAGAAATAAACCATCTCGTAAACAAAAACTGGCCGCCTCCTTTTCAGAAGAGGCGGCCAGGCTGTTTTGCGGTCTTTACTTCTTGTCGAGCGAGAAGGCGGCACCCTGGAAGTCTCCCCGCAGCATCAGGTCGATGCCGTGATTCATCCACCAGGCGCCGCTCGCCTCCGTGGGAGTGTCCGGAGCCGTCTTGCCTTCAATGCTCTTCAGCGTGTAAGTCGCCGCCGGGTCCAGTCCCTTCAGTTGCAGAACGGGGAAGCCGCGACCCTCATTGGTCGAATGCACATAAGCAAAGAAAACTGCCTGAGACTTATCAGCAGCTACCATCTCTGTCGCCGTAAATTCGCTGCCATTGGTCGGGGAGATGAGCCGATACAAATCCCCCTGCGTGATCGTCTTCTGCACGCCGTGGTATGCGGCAATCAGCCGCTTGGCGGTAGAGAAATCCTCAGCGGTCCAGTTGTTCAGATTGGCGCCGATGCCGAGTGAGCCCTCCATTGAGACAAGCATGCGATAGGTGAGAGAAGTGGCGCGGTTATTGAGCCAGTGCGGCGAATCCGTCACCCATGACAACATGATCTGCACCGGATACGCACGGGTGAATCCATCCTGCTGCGTTAACCGATCCAGAGGGTCGGTATTGTCTGACGGCCATACCTCATCCGTATAGCGCAGAATTCCCAGTTCGACGCGTCCACCGCCGCTCGAACAGCTCTCAATCTCTACTCCGGGATGTTTTTGCCTCAGTTCTGCCAGAATTGAGTACAAATTGCGGATGAACTCGACATAGACCTTCTTTTGCTCGTCAGGCGGCATCTGATCCCAGCCCGGCTCGCTCCAGCTACGGTTGTAGTCCCACTTGAGAAATGAGATGTCGTTTTCCGAGAGCAGTTTGTCCAGAAAACCAAAGACATAGGCGCGTACATCGGGTCGGGCCAAGTTGAGCACCATCTGTGTGCGTTGCTCATTGCGCGGCCGGCCGGGAAAGTTCAGTACCCATTCGGGATGTTTGCGGTAGAGGTCGGAGTCAGGGTTAACCATCTCCGGCTCGACCCAGAGGCCAAAGTCCATCTTGAGCGCATGCACCTTGTCGATCAGCGGTTTGAGGCCATGCGGGAACTTGTCTGGATCGACGTACCAGTCACCCAGGCCGGCATGGTCAGTCTTACGCTTGCCAAACCAGCCATCGTCCATCACGAACCGGTCAATGCCCAGGCTGGCGGCCTTTTCTGCCAGAGCGATCTGCCCGGCTTCGCTGACGTTCATCTCGGTGGCTTCCCACGAGTTGTAAATGACCGGCCGCGGCTTGGGATTGGGCGCCTGCGGCAGCACGTGAGCGAGGGTAAACTTCGCCAGCAGGCGCGATGCGCCTCCATAACCTTGATGGCTATAACCGGTATAGAAGATCGGCGTCTCGAGTTGTTCACCCCGCTTCAGCGGATAACCAAAATCGAATGGGTTGAAGCCGCCTGTAATCCTCACTTTGTCGAGCGTGTCCTTGTCGAAGGCGATTCGCCAGCTTCCGCTCCATGCCAGTGCGCCAAACCAGGTTTCTCCGTGCTCCTCACCCGCGTCGTCTTTGCCAATCGCAAACCAGGGATTGCTCTGGAATCCGCTCATGCCGCGCCGGCTCTCCAGCACTTTCATCCCCGGACGAATCGGCTCGGAATTGAGTGTCCACTCGCCTGCCCAGCGACCTGTCAGATAGTTGAGCGTGTACTCTCCCCTGGGAAGCGAATATCCCGCCGCAGCTGCCTGCTCAATCAGGATTGGCTTTGGCTCGTTGTTCACGATGGTTGCCGACCGCGCCAGAACTCCCGTCCCCGGATCAATGGTGTAATGAAGCGTCACGGTCACTGCCCGGCTGATGTCCTTGAGAACCACGTCAACGGAACTCTCGTCAGGTTTGGTGCTGGTCACGTAGTGCAGCACCAGATCGCGCACGCCGTCGGCAAAAGTGACCTTCAGCGCAGGCTCTTGATACAGTCCAGCTCCCCAACCCGCATACTCCTGAGGTGTATTCGTGTATGAAGAATCGTGCGAGGCCCACTCCGGTGCAGATTTGGCCGGGGCGATCTTATCATTGGCTCCGATTCGCTCGCCCCAGTAGAGTTGCTGCAATTCGCCGCGCTCGTTGACGCCGAAGGCGTAAGTCATGTCGCCGCCATCGAGGCGAAAGACCGGCTGATAGGCTGCACGCTGGGCCGCTGTCTGCTCGGCAGTTGTCTGCGCAAGAGCGCCGCTCGTCGATCCCAGCGCCACGGCAAAGGCCAGACCCGCGGATGCGGACAACAGAGCCAGTTTCAAGAGTGGAAAGGTTTTCATAGGCAGCCTCATCAAGGGAAGGTTCTCCAATCGCTGCCATCCTACCATCTGAGGCAAGCTTCTGACACCCCCTCCCAACCTGCGCGCGCACATCCATTCCGCCCGGGCAAGACGCTTCGTGCTCCCATTCAACCGCAGCCTGGAACATCTGCAAGGCGCTCAAAAACCAGCAGCCCCTGCTCCCTTGCGAGGCGCACATCTTCGTCCGCACCTTTTGAAGCACCCGGCAGCCGAAGCACCGCGTCGCAACGCCGTATCAGCCGATTCGCAATCGGATAAAGAATCTCGTCGTAGATTGCGTCCCCCGGCCTTTTCGATCCCGCCTCGCGCAACAGCGGCAGCGCAAGCCACTCGCCAATCAGCGGAATATGCCCCGCCCGGTACAGCGGCAACGCCACTGACTCCAGCGAGCGCAGGTTCTTGTCCATTAGCACCGGGTCGTCGCCCGTTCCAGAGCGGTAAGGCCCGGCAATCAGAATCATCAAAGGCTGCACACTCATGCGCGTTCTCCCCTATTTCATGCGAAATTTGCCTACAGCTCGTAATTGATCGTGCATTTTCGTGCAATGTCAAGTAGTATTGTAGAAGAAACATGCTCACTACACATCGAAAACAGCAGATTCTCGCAATCCTCAAGAGCCAGGGCCAGGTCGTTGCCAAAGATGTCAGCCACCAAATGGGTGTGTCTGAAGACACCATCCGCCGCGACTTGCGCGAACTGGCCCTGGAGGGTCTGCTTCAGCGCGTCCACGGCGGTGCGCTGCCTTCCTCCCCAGCCATGGCCGATTTTGCAGGCCGCGAGCTCATTACTCCCGACGGAAAAACCGCTATCGGTCGCGCCGCCTCTCTCATGGTTCAGCCCGGCCAGGTCATCATCCTTGACGGAGGCACCACCGCCCGCCAGATCGCGCGGCACCTGCCCTCTGACCTTTGCGTGACCGTCGTCACGCATAGCCCGACGATTGCATTGGAGCTGATCCATCACCGCGAGATCGAAGTCATCCTGATTGGTGGCCGCCTCTTCAAGCACTCAGTTGTCGCCATGGGCGCGGCCGCGCTCGAATCGATCGCTAAAATCCGAGCTGATACTTTCTTCATGGGCGTCACCGGAGTTCATCCTCGGGCTGGCCTCACCACTGGCGACTTCGAAGAGGCCGCCATCAAGCGCGCCCTCAGCCACGCTGCAGCCGAGACATTCGTCCTGGCCTCGTCAGAAAAGCTGAACGCGGCTTCACCCTACTCCGTCGTGCCGCTCGCTGAGATCAGTGGCATCATTACCGAATCCTCAGGCGACCCGGCTATGACAGAGCCTTTTGAAAAGCTCAACATCCCCGTCATCCCGTCCCGCATGGCGATGCT
>JANYDG010000125.1 GCA_025359885.1 Acidobacteriota bacterium | reverse complement strand
AAATACCGATTCCCACATTCCCCCCACCTCGACGGCTGATAAAATCTCCCAAAATCAAAAAAACAAAGGAGCCTTCCAAAGCACGACTACTCTACAACCTTCAGGCTCATCCTTCGATTGGAAAAGACTCGCTGAACCGCTGTCAACTCCGAATCGAGGAAAATGCGGGGGGGGCGTTAGTACTCAATCCCCCGCTGGGCGAGAATACCTTTCTGGTAGGCGTGCTTGACTTCGCGCATTTCAGTCACAGTGTCGGCGATTTCAACAAGCCTTGGGTGGGCATTGCGTCCGGTGAGGATCACGTGGAGCATTTCCGGACGCTCGAGCAGCGTCTTGGCGACCACTTCTGGATCGAGCATGCCATAACCGATGGCATAGTTGATTTCATCCAGGATGACTAGGTCCCATTCCCCGGAGAGGATTGCCTCGCGAGATTCAGCCCAGGCGTCCTCGACCATCTTTAAATCTTCGGGGTCCGTCTCTGCTCCACCGACCTTCACGAAGCCACGCCCGAGCTGCTTGAGGATGAAGTTGTCTCCAAAGTTCAAGACAGCATCCAGTTCACCGTAGTGCCATGAGCCCTTGAGGAACTGCAGCATAAGCACCCTCATGCCGCAGCCGGCAGCGCGCAACCCGGTGCCGAGCGCTGCCGTCGTCTTACCCTTGCCGGGACCGGTGTTGATGAGGATGAGGCCTTTGCGTGCGTCCTGCTGCAGTTGAGTCATGGTCGATCCCTCTGTGCGAATCAATTCCCGATGATCCCACATTTCCAGCGCTTGCATGGGAATCGCTGGAATCCTGGTTCGACCAGATCACAAACCCGGCCAGCCACGAGCAGATGTACCTCAACTGAGGGGCTGCTTTTTCCCGATAGGGTCATGAAAAAAAAGTAACCACACGAAAGCCACCGCGAACAGCGTGCAGACGGCTGCGGCGCCCATGAATGCCGAAGGGAGGGCAGACCGGAAGACGGCGCGGTCAAGGGAAACTGCGCCAACGCCGAAGAGGAGGAAGTCGGCAAGTGCGAGCGGCCGGGAATAAATTCCCCCCATTGGATTCCCTTTGGAGAGCCAGTTGATGGCTCCCAGAGCGAGTAGAGCAGCCGCGAGCAGCTGCAGAAGCAGGACGGCACCGGCCGTGACGGGGAGGCCGAGGGCGGGAGCAATCTCCTGGGGTAGAAAGTCCACCGCTACCCCGGTCAGGAAGAGGGTGGCACCGGCGACGGTGAGAATAGGGCGCGAAGTCATGGGTCAGGATTCCTTTAATGGCCAGAATGGTAAGGGTGGTTCGCCAGGATGGTACACGCGCGGTAGAGCTGCTCGGCGAGAACGAGGCGGGCGAGTTCGTGGGGCAGAGTGATGGGGCCAAACGAGAGCAGGAGCGCAGGCTTGGCCTGGGTCAGTGCCTCGGCAGACCAGCCGTCCGGCGGTCCAATGGCAAAGACCAGATGCTGCGCACCCTGGTCACGACGCTGGCCCAGCCAGTGGGCTATCTCCGGCGAAGCAAGTTGGCGGCCTTTACGATGCAGAAAAACAGGCAGGGTCGGGGTGCGGCCTGCTTTTGCCGATTGCGTGGGGCGAGTCAGCCACTGCAAAAAGGCGGCTTCGGCGGGAAAGGCTTCCGCCTGGATTGCATGGTATGGAGCGGTGCGGTCAATATAAAGCCGCGTGAGCGCATCATAGTGTGATTTTGCCCCTTGCCGTGCAGATTTAGGGCCGATGTGTGCAAGGGTAAGGAGCATGAGATCCAGTGTACCGTTCTGTTCCGCGGGCGCTGCAAGCCCATTCGGCAGTTCGCGCGGCTCTCTGAAATTTGATAAACGGGGAATACGAAGCGTGTATTTCGATGATGTGAATCTACGCTGAACATTCGGCCAACGTGCGTTCTATTTTCTGGTTGCGCCGCTCAAATTCTCCGTATCCTTCCAAAAGTGGTGGCAAAGAAGCGTCGCCCTGATCTTTTCGCGTATCTCGACACCGTAAAGACTTCTTCGACTAGCAACGCAGGCTCGCTCATAGTTCAGGCAAACAGTCCGCCGCCTGTACTCTCAAACTCTTGAATTTCAGGCCGGAAAACGGTGTTGGCGTAGCCAACGCATCTCGCACTTCTGTACCTGAAGAAAACAAACGGAGGATTCACTTGACTGGTAATCGTGCTGTCGCACTGGATTTTTTGAGAAACGTCGCAAGCAAGATCAGCATATTGTCAGGGCAAATCGCACTGGCAGTTCTGGTGCTGTGTATCGTCCCAGCACTGGTTCACGCTCAGGAGACGACGGGTGGTCTACAGGGAACGGTGAAAGACCCGACCGGTGCACTCATCCCCGGTGCTCAGGTGGTTTTATCGGGAGCTTCGCAGGTGGGCGACAAAACGACCGCGAGCGATGCGGGCGGCTACTATCGCTTCTCCAATGTTCCCCCCGGCACCTACAGTCTCACCGTTTCAGCCGAGGGCTTCAAGACAGAAAGACGGTCAGGGGTAGCGATCCTCGTAGGTCACGCACCGAGCCTGGATATCGCGCTTTCAGTTGGTGGATCTGACACGGTGGTAACAGTTGACTCCTCAACGCCGGTCATTGATGTCACTTCGGTGACGACGCAGGCAAATATCTCAGAAGATGTCATTCAGTCAGTTCCACACGGCGAGTCCTTCCAGTCTGTCATCCAATTCTTCCCGGCCGCGCGCAACGAGCCGTTGATGGGCAACACTTCCACCAGCAATGGCAGCGGCGGCTCTTCGCCAGGCAGCACCAGCAATGGCAACGCATACGGGTACTCGATCGCCGGTGGCGCTGACTCTGAGAACTCCTACCTGGTCGATGGCCAGGAGACGGCTGATGTGATCGGCGGCTATTCCCATACCAACCTTCCCTTCGACTTCCTTCAGGAGGTTGAACTCAAGGGCACGGGTGTGCAGGCAGAGTATGGCGGCGCCTTGGGCGGCGTAGTCAACGCCGTAACCAAGAGCGGCACCAATGAATGGCACGGCATGGTCTATGGGCAGTTCTCCAATGATGCCCTGCGTGGTTCGCCGGTGGCTTTTGCGCGGTATGATCCGACCGCGACTCTCGGAACCAACACCACGACGGGTATTCCAACTGACATTCCTTATCAGCAATACCAGGGACGCAAGGATAAGTCGGCCGATGTTTTCCCCGGTGTCCTGGTTGGCGGCCCGATACTCAAAAACCGTCTTTTCCTCTTCGCCGGCTTCAATCCCCAGTTCCTTACCGACGAGCGCAAGGTCAACTACGGCGGCAGTACCGGCACCCTGAAGTTCAGCCAGAATCAGCAAACCTACTACACCACGGCGCGCCTTGATTACACCGCAACCTCCAAGCTGCGCTTTTATGGCAAGTGGCTCTTTGAGGGCCAGCGTGAATCAGGTCAGAGTCTTCCCAACTTCGATGATGTCACCGGGCTCTACAACCCCTCTTCAGGAAATCAGGCCTTTGTCTATGCGCACAACCTGGGTTATGCGGCGCCAAATAGTACCACCAACGTGGGCGCGGATTACACACTGACCCCCACCCTGATTTCGACCACCCGATTCGGCTACTTCTTTGAGAATTATCACGACTTTGGCTACCCCACCTCAGGCGACACCTACTTATGGAACGCAAGCGGCCTGGGACAAAACACCGGCAATCTAACCGCCGCCTACACTGCCAACTACACCCTGCGCAATGCGGAAAAGCATATCCAGCTCAATCAGGACTTCGCCTGGGTCAAGAGCAAATGGGGCGGTACACACAACTTCAAATTCGGCTATCAGCTCAACCGCGAGTCCAACGACATCTTCCAGCGATATAACCAGCCGCTGCTGAACCTGTACCCCAACAGTTCGCAGTACTACTACTCCTCCGGCAGCACTGGAGCCGGCAACTGCAAGGCTCTGCTCGCAGATCCTGAGAGCGGCGTTACAGGCGGCGTAACTTCCAGCGGCACCTACTACTGCACCGGCGTCAACGGCTACGTCACCGTCACCGATTATGGCTCCAAGGGCAAGGCTACAAGCTTTAACCACTCTTTCTTCGCGCAGGATTCCTGGACCCTGGGCAAGGGTGTGACGGTTGACTACGGTCTGCGCATTGAAAAGGAATACCTCCCCGGAGAAACCCTCGCGGGCGGCTTTCCTGCAAAGCCAATTCAATTCGGCTGGGCAGACAAGCTTGCTCCCCGTATCGGCGCGGCCTGGGACGTTTTCAAGAACGGCAAAGTCAAGGCATTCGGTGGCTACGGAGTCTTCAACGATGTGATGAAGCTGAACCTTGCTATCAGCTCCTTTGGCGGCCAGTACTGGCAGAATTGCACGTACACTTTGAACACCGCGACTTATACCTCGGTCAACCCGGCCTTTGGCACCGACGGCCGTTATTGCGAGGGCGATAGCGGCACCGGTGCGAACTTCTCAGGCGGGTCAACTCCGGCTGGGATCAACTTCATCGAAAACCTCAACTATCGCGGCACAGAGGGCGTAACCCCCGGGCTCAAGCCCTATCGCCAGCATGAGACTGAGTTCGGCGTTGACTACCAGCTCAATTCTCAGATTGCCATTGAGGCTCGCTGGGATCGCCGCCGCCTCGACCATGTCATTGAAGATGCCGCACTGTTTGATGCCTCCGGTTCGGAAATCTTCACCATCGTCAACCCTGGTGAAGGGCTGAACAAAACCAACACCACTTGCGCTACCGGGACTGCAGATTTCTCTGCATGCCCCCACAACATCAAGCCCGCCCGCAGCTACGACGGTCTTGAATTCCGCGTAACCAAGGGCCTTGGCAACCACTGGTATGGTCTCTTCAGTTACACCTACAGCACCCTGCGCGGCAACTACTCTGGCCTGACCAGCAGCGATATCGCTGACGGCGGGGGTGGCCGCAACGCGCCTAACAACAGCCGCTCCTTTGACGAAACCTACTTCCAGTACGATTCGCATGGAATGTCTTCAAGCGGTCCGTTGGCGACAGACCGGCCTGATGCACTCAAGGGTTACGCCTACTACGACATGCCCTGGGGTAAGTTTGGCCGCAAGCTGACGACCGATCTGGGCATCTTCCAGGTTGCCTACAGCGGAACCCCGCAGAGCAGTTGGGTCGATGTCGGCTACGGTTATGGCGGCTTCCCTATTTATCCGGAGGGCCGGGGCAAGTGGACCAATGTCTCGCAGGACCAGGTTTCAGGTGCAATCAGCGTGGGCAACACCTACGCGCGCCGCACACCCTGGTACACCCAGAGCGACTTCAACCTGAAACAGAGTTATAAGGTCAACGACCGCCAGACCATCAGCTTTGATGCTACGGCGTCCAACGTTCTGAATCAGCGGAATGTCACGGCGTACTTCAACGAGATTGATTCGGCGCAAACTGGCGCTGCAATCTTCCCCGGCGGTATTCCCTTCTACTACGGTGGCCAGGCATATTCTGCTTATGAACACCCGTATGACTGGAAGTCCCTGATGACAACCGACCAGGTCACGGTGAACAGTTGGTACGGTAAGCCCTTCCGCTTCCAGGGTTCACGCGTGATTCGCTTCCAGATTCACTACAACTTCTAGCGACCTGGCTGAGTGCAGGTCAAAGACGTAAAAAGGGGTGCCTCAGCAGCACCCCTTTTGATTTCCGTTCAATCCCTAAAAAACGCGCAATGGGAACATTCCAGCTACTTCACAACAGGTGGCTTGGCACCTCTGCCCATGAGCCCTTGTCGTGGCGCACTGGCGGTGGCTTCAATTGCAGGGACGACTGCTTTCTTGGCTGCCGCTTTCTTTGCCGGTGCCTTTTTGACAGCCGCTTTCTTCGCGGGAGCTTTCGTGACAGCCGCCTTCTTTGCCGGGGCCGTCTTCACTTCAACCTTCGCCGCCGCCTTCTTGGCCGCTGCTTTCTTTGCAGGCTTTGATGGCATAGTGGAGCCTCCTTTTGACTGCACAATGGGTGTTGCAACCTCGGTCGTGGGGGACTTGCGGGATGAAGCCTTAGTAGGAATTTTCTTCGCGGCTGGGGCAGATTTACGCACCGCGCGGGTCTTTTCCGCCAGAGCGTGAGCAAGCGCATGCTGTAGCTCCTGCTCAACGTCTGCCCCGGTAAGGTTACGGGCAGATTTGCGCAGACGCTCAATGTCATAGAATGCGCGCTTTTCCTGGAGGAAAACGTGAATCACAATATCGACGTAGTCGAGCAGAATCCACTCACCCTGGCGGCGCCCTTCCACCGAAGATGCGTACAGGCCAAAGTCCTGCTTGAGACGAAATTCAATCTCGTCTGCAATGGCAACAACCTGTCGATCATTGGTCGCAGAAGTGATAAGGAAAAAATCTGCCAGTCCCGAGTCAGCGGGATCAAGAGAGAGAATGCGCGTGTCTTCGCCTTTTTTGCTTTCGCAGGCTTCGAATGCGACAAGAAGCTGGCGAAGAGTATCCGGTGTTGGCATGGTGTGAGTAAATCTCCTGCACCCCTGAGGGGCACCCTTCATGTTAGCAGGAAGTCTACTTCAGCGTTCGGTTCCGCGCGACACCTGATTAAGCCGGCAGGTCCTAAGTCCGCCAACCTATCCGCCTGAGGCTGGCGCGCGGCAGTGCAGAGCCAAAGAGATCGAGCAGCCAGCCAATCATCGGCAGCCAGATTGCCGAGCCGAGCAGCAGCTCGATCAGGTCTAGCCAGCGCGCATGCGCGTCTCGCTGAACTATATTCAGGCGGCCCACAGCAGCCAGCAAGGCCCAAACCGCCGCTCCACTGACCGTCCCCGCAGCAAGGCAACGCCCGAGTTCTCGCAAGTCGAGGCTGGCCAGTGAAACCATGCGCCGCTGGTGCAGCAGCACCGCCAGCGAAAGAGTCTGCAAGGCGATGCCAATATCAGAGGCAACCGCCAGTCCAGCCACGCCGTGCAGGTGAAAGAGCAGCGCATAGATGGGCAGCGATACAACCGTCACCACCGTGCCGGCTATCATCGGAACGAGCGTGTTCGCCGCAGCATAGAAGGCCCGCGCGTAGATGGCCTGCGCCGACCAGAGACACAGCGAAATCGAGAACAGCGCAAAGTAGGCCGCAGTCTGTGCCGAGTCGGCCGCGGTAAACCTACCGCCTTGAAAGAGCAGGTCAACCAGGGCGGGCGCCAGTGCGATCATCCCCGAGGCAGCGAGCATTCCAAGCGCAGCCACCCGCGAAACCGAATCGGCCACCTCAATGGCAAAGTCATAGTGCTTCCCCGTAGCCCATAAGCGGGCAAAAAACGGCATCGAGGCCGCGCCCGCAGCCTGCGCAAGCACCGCCATCGGTGCCGTGAAAAGCTGCTTGGCATACGTCATTACTGAAACGCCACCGTCCGTGGCCGACGCGAAGTGCGCGATGATCCAGTTGTCTGCGGTCACCAGCGATATCCCAACCATCAGCGGAACTGACAGGCGCACCCATTCACGCAAACCTTCGTCATTCCAATCAAGCATGAACCGGTACCGCGTGCCGACCCGCCAGGCGCCAGCCGCATTGATCAGAAATGGTCCGGCAAACGCGCCCGCTACGGTGCCGACGGCCAGCGACGAAACACCCATGTACCGCGCCAGCAGCAGGCCGCCAACAATCGTGCCGAGGTTGTAGATCAGCGGTGTCACGGCTTGCGCGTAAAACTGTTTGCGCACCAACAGCACGGCGCCAAAGACGCCACCGGCAAAGAAACAGAGCTGAGCCGGCAGCAGGATACGCGTAAGGTGAATGCACAGCGCGGCCTTCTCCGCATCAAATCCGGGAAACCATGCCCGAATGAACCAAGGCGCGACCACCTCGGCCAGCACAATAGCCGCCCCGAGTACAAGCGCCATGGTGGTGAGAATGACTGAAAGAGACCGCTCGCCCTCGACTTCACGCCCGGTGTCGCGATATTTCGTCAGAATGGTGACAAATGTGATCGATGCCGCCCCGCCAACCAGGAAATACGAAATCATGTCAGGCAATACAAAGGCGGCGTTGAGCGCGTCTGCCTCCATGCCGCGCCCAAAGGCCAGCGCAATGTACTTCACGCGCACCAGGCCCATCAACCGCGACAGCACGGCCGAAACCATCAGCAAGAGTGTGGCAGTGTACGCAGTGTGGCTGTGTGAAGGTCGCAGTAGCTTCAATATCCGAGCAAGTCCGGTCTCCGCGACCGCGCTCGGAATGACAGGGGTCAAAGGCACACCCATTTGCTGGGCCGCAGGGTCCTGAGGTCCAATGCCGGGCAAGTAATCTTCTGGCGGATGCTTGGCCACTCCGTTGATTTTACAGGGCCGGCAATTTTCAATGTGTTTCGAATCGATTCCAACCATTCAGTGAGATTCACCTTTTGCTTCTCGACCCAGGGGCCCTGTGAGCGTGTATGGTGTGAAAATGGAGCGTGCGATGCGTCGATTTGCAGTACTTTTCTTTTTGATCCCGGCCGGACTGGCCGCCCAGACAATTCATGGAAAGGGAGGCATCACCTTGCCTGCACCCCCGCCAACAGAGGCCGTTCCAGTAGTAGACAACTACTTCGGCACAAAGATCACCGATAACTACCGCTGGCTTGAAGACGCAAAAAGCACCGACACGCGAAATTTTCTAGAGCAGCAGATGGCCTACACCGACCGGTACCTTAAACAGGCTAAAGTGCGGCCAGAGTTCGCTGACAGCCTCGACGCATTGGTCCATGTAACCAGCTGGTCCACGCCTATCCAGCGCGCCGACAGTTTTTTCTTTACCAAGCGGCTTTCGACTGAGGAGCAGGGCTCAATCTATGTGCGTCACGGGTGGACACCGCCAAAAACAGCCTCTGCCAGGAATCCGCAAGCCGGCAAGGATATTCGACTCATCGATCCTGCCTCGCTGAGCCGCGATCCCAATACTTCAGTGTCGATTGTGGCGGTGAGCAATGACGCCAGCTTGCTCGTTTACGGGGTGCGCCAGGGCGGGGCCGACGAACAGGAGATCCACGTCCTCAATATCAAAACCGGCAAGTCGCTCGAAGATACACTTCCCGCAGACCGTTACAACAGCGTCGATCTGGCACCTGATCTCACTGGCCTCTACTATGCGCGGTTTACCCACCAGGGGTCGCTGGTCTACTTCCATAAGTTTGGCACGCGGCTCAGCAGTGACGTGCTGCTCTTCGGCAGGGAGTTTCACAGCGAGCTGCTCGGCGAGATGGACCTGGTCTCGGCCAGTGTTACTGACGATGGTCATTACCTCGAGGTGCAGGTTAGCCGGGGTGTTCCGGCCAGCCGGGTCGACATCGTGTATCGGGATCTTCGCAAACCGGGCGCACCCTTTGAAATTCTGGTATGGGGCTTCGACGCCCGCTTCCGTTCGCTCTATGCCGGTGGCGATTGGTACGTTCAGACCGACTACCAGGCCCCCAATGGGCGCATTCTCAAGGCGATTCCAGCCGTTGCGCCCGAGGCCTGGGACACGATCGTACCCGAGGGACGGGATGTCATCGACGGCTCGAACATTGTCGGAAACCGCCTCTTCGTTCATCGGCTCAAAGACGTGAAGTCAGACACGACCGTCTACACTCTCCAGGGCAAGACCTCCGGTTCCATCGCGTATGCGGGCATTGGTTCAGCATCGGGCTTGAGCGGGCGCGTGAGCGATCGCTACGGCTTTTACAGCTTTGAATCCTTCATCCAGCCGCCCACCATCTATCGCTATGACACGGTCACGGGCAAGCAGGAAGTCTTTGCCCAGCCGAAAACCCCCTTTGATTCAGATCAGTACGAGCTGAAGCAGGTCTTCTATACCTCAAAAGACGGTACCCGCATCCCCATGTTCGTTGCCGGAAAAAAAGGCCTGAAGATCGACGGCACAGAACGTGCATTGATGACTGCCTATGGCGGATTCAACCTGAGCGAAACCCCCTCCTGGAGCCCGCTGTGGGCGGCATGGATGCAGCAGGGCGGTTGGTTTGCAGTGCCTAATCTCCGGGCTGGTGGCGAGTATGGCGAAGCCTGGCACAAGCAGGGCATGTTCGAAAAAAAGCAAAACGTCTTCGATGACTTTTATGCCGCAGCGGAATATCTGATTGCCAGCAAATACACCTCCTCAGCACAACTGGCTATCAGCGGCCGCTCCAACGGAGGCCTGCTGATGGGTGCGGCCATGACCCAGCGGCCAGTCTTGTTCGGTGCCATCTGGTGCGGCTATCCGCTGCTCGATATGCTGCGCTACCACAAGTTCCTGCTCGGCCGGTTGTGGACTGCGGAGTACGGGTCCGCGGAAAAGGAAAACCAGTTTCCCTATCTGCGCCAGTATTCGCCATACCATAACGTGAAGGCAGGAACCGCGTATCCGGCCATCATGTTCTTTACCGGAGACAGTGACACCCGCGTTGATCCCTTGCATGCGCGCAAAATGACCCCGCTGATGCAGGCATCGAGCACCAGCGGGCGTCCGATTCTGCTGCACTACAGCTTGAAGAGCGGCCACAGCGCCGGGGTCTCTGCCGCGCAGCTGATTGAGGACTACGCAGACCAGCTTGCCTTTCTGTGGACAGAAGCGGGTGCACAGGCCGCCAAAGTCGAGGTAACTAGGTAATCCAAAGTTACCAACTGTCGGTAATCTAACGTGGATAAGCCGAAATTCCGATAGAAAAAGAGTCGGGCAATCAGCAGGAGGTTCGCTGGCGATGAGCTGGGCACCTCCGCGCTGGGCCCGAGCTCGTTTCAGGAGTCTCGATGCCCCAAGCCGCGTATCTATCGACTGTCTCGTCACCCAACGAAGAAACGCTGCGATTGGCGGCCCTGCGCGATCTGGCAGTGTTGGATACCCCTTCCGAGATGTGTTTTGACACCATCACCCGCATGGCTGCCACACACATGCAAACCGAGACAGCTTCCCTGGCCTTTGTGGATGAAACCCGCGTTTGGGCCAAGTCAGCCTTCGGAGAACAGCTAAAGGAGTTTCCCCGACAGGATTCAAATGCCGACCGGGTCGTTACCGAAGCACGCACCATCGTCGTTCGCGACAATGAAGAGGAACCTACGGGCCGCCGCAGTGTGAGCCGGCACCGAGCGCTTGGACTTCGCTTTTTTGCCGGGGTTCCCGTGCGGGTCACAGGCGGGCAAATCGTTGGCGTCCTCTGCGTTCGAGGTTACTGCCCCAAAGAACAAGTCTCTACCGAACAAATCCTGCTTCTCGAGCACCTGGCTGAGCTGGCCTCAGATCAGCTTGAGTTACGCCGGCTGCGGTCTGGCCCCGTCGCACCGGATGACCGTGCCAGCAAGGACAGGCTCACACATATCCCCAGCTCCAATCACGACGAATCCAGCGAAGACGGCTCCTGGCCGCAACCGGAAGACATACGCCATGCACTCAAAGAAAATCAGTTTGTGCTGTACTACCAGCCAGAGGTCGAGCTCACCACCCGGCGCATCGTCGGTCTCGAAGCCCTGATGCGATGGCAACACCCACAGCGAGGACTCATCCCACCCCTCGACTTCATTCCCCAGGCAGAGAAAAATGGGCTGATCCTGCCCCTTGGCGACTGGGGCCTCGGGCAAGCCTGCCGACAAATGCAGACGTGGCAGCGCCGCTGGCCCCGCCTCTCTTCCCTGCGAGTCTGCGTCAACCTCTCCGCACGCCAGTTCTCCCGCACCGGGCTGGCTGACCATGTAGAATCCCTGCTGCTCGAAACCGGCCTCAGCGGCAGCCAGCTCGGACTGGAAATGACCGAGTCCGGCCTCATTCCCAACGTCGCCACCGCGGCTGCAGTGCTGGCCAGTCTCCATCGGCTCGGCGTCTCCCTCCACATGGACGACTTTGGCACTGGCTACAGCTCCCTGAGCCACCTGCACAGCTTTCCCTTCGACGTTTTGAAGATTGACCGTTCCTTCGTGCAGCGCATGAACACCGGCGAACAACCGCTCAAGATCGTCCAGACGATCGTAGAACTAGCGCGCGTGCTCCGCATGGACGTCGTGGCCGAAGGAATCGAAACTGAAGAACAACTCGACCTGCTGCGCAGCATGGGATGCAGGTACGGCCAGGGCTACCTCTTTGCGCCACCCCTTCCCGCCGCAAAAATCGCCAGACTTCTGGCTCGGAACGATGACTCCGTTGTATCCGCACCAGACAGTCCCGCGCACCCCAGTCCCGCGCACCACCGTCACGCGCTGACAATTTAAGAGAAAAATCCTGAGCTACGTTGTCCAGTAAAGCAGCGGAGAAGCGACGCCGATGAAGGCGACATCTCTTCACACATTTCCCATATTGAGACATTTGAAATCGCGACGTCTGTTCTGGGAATGAAGGCAAAATCTGATTGGAATCACGTCAAGTACTCTGCCTACCCGCGCTATTCTCCGGCTATGAGCCGAAACGCAGCCGCACAGGAGGTCAGGGTGGAAAACTTCGCCGGTCTACTCGACCGATTGACTCGGCGCGTTCAAAACTCCCTCCCGGACCAGAAGCTCAGTGCTGATCATGTTGAGAAAACCTGGCGTTCTACGACCGCGCCCGGAAGAGAAATCCAAACAGGAGCCGTGCAGGCGTTGGGAAAACGGACCCCATCCCAGGTCAAGGATCAGAACCAGCCGCGAGCCAAAGCCCGGCCCGGAGGCGAAAGCTCGCAACTCAGCTATGAAAAGGCCGTGCAGCTTCATTCCCGGCACAAGGGGTCTGGGGATACAAGGTTTGATCTTGCGAGCCTCGTAAAACCTGAGTTGCCCACCCAGGCTACCGCGGCAAAAGCGCAGATGAGGCAGCAGAAGCGGTCGCCAGAAACCAGATCAAAGGTGCTGCATGACGTTCCGCCTCCGGTCGCGGTTCAACCGCAGCGCCCGCCCGTCAACCAGTCTGTCCGCCCCTCGCAGCACATCCCTGGTCAGGGATCGGTGTCAAGATCAGCTGAAAAACCCACAGAACGGCACCTTCCTTCTCAAATTCATACCAAAGACCGGCCGGCTGAGCGTCGGATCTTCGCTGAACTGGCGCGGATCCGGGAATCGTCCGAACCCCCGAGCCAGCCCGCGCTGCCGCAGAATGCTCTCAACTCGGCGTCCCCTGATCTGCGCGTCAGTCCATCTCTGCGCACCGGCTCAATCAAAGGAGTTCAATCCAAGCCGCGCCGGGGCCGCAACAAGGGGTCAATCCAGTCAGGAGAAACACATAGAGTCCTGCCTGCAGTGGCAACCGGAGCAGTCGCAGCGGTGCAAAGCGCGCCATCGGGTGGGCCCATCCACCGCAAAAAAGGGCGCGCAATCCGGGGGAAGACTCATTCCCCGGCCGCCCAGAGCGCGAGCCCGGCTGCCCACGAACCTAGCAGCGATGCTTTATCCATTGGGTCTTCGGCACGTCGACCAGAAAAAGCACGGGAGCGGCTCGAACTGCAAGTGAACCATCCGCAACTCGAATACAGGCGCACCATCATTTCAGTGCGGCTCAACGAAGAGGAGTTCACCCGGCTACGCCAACGGGCAGAAGAGTCTGGAATCACGGTATCGGCTTACATGCGCTCCTGCGTTCTTGATGCGGAGCAACTACGCGCCCAGGTAAAGCAGGCAATCGCAGAGATGCGCTCGTTCAGCCGCCCGTCCGAGACGACTCCACTTCCGTCAGACTTCGACCAACAGGGCGACAGCCTTTGGAGAAAGTTTGTGACGAGAGCCACAATTTTCTTCCTGGGAGCCTGGCATCCGGCAGCTCAAAGAAGCGAAACCCGTAAATCGCTGCAATCACCAGGCGTCGGGTAGTCGCCTAACCGCGACGGTAAAAACGACCGATGAAGCTCGCCCATCGTGCCATACTGCGCTGCCTCTTCAAACGTTTTAGAGGAAATGGCTGAATCGGGCCCCATGCCGAGTCAAGAAAATGCTTATCGGCATTCGAAGGTGGAATTCCACGAAGCGCAGCAACCAGAAAATTCTTCCGCCAGGGCTTGGCGCTTCCAACAGAGTGGTACATGGTAAAGCCCCCCGTGATCCAACCCATCCCTTCGGGGCCGATGGTGGTTAACGGAGTGGGTGCGTACATAGCGGCAATGTTCATTGCATCCTGGTCTGCGAAGTGAAACGTGTTGACTCGACTGCCTGTTTGGAAAAGTGTAAGGTCAACCCCTGCGGCGCTCGCAAGTTCGTTCGCTGCCAGCCAGGTATCGAGAAATGCCCGGTCTTTCAAAGCAAGACCGATGAAGCCTGCGTTGTAGTAGCGCTCTTGCTGCCGCAAAGGCTCCCCCCAGCCCGCTCTCCGAGCCAATTCCATCCACTCGCAGCGGATGGGATGGTCGGATGCCATCACCCCCATGGAAATCTCCTGGTTAAGACAGACACCAAATCGAATCCATCGCTCAAAAAAACTCCAGTTGCAGCGAACGGTAATGTCAGGGTCAAAATACCAGAGGAGGTTGCCCGCGATTCCCTGATGGATGAGGTCGGTCATCAATCGAGGTTTCACGTGGGTAAAGTGGCGTGAATCCTCAATTGTCTGGAAGCCCAGAGATGCGTTGCCTACCTGATACAGTCCATCCTCACGCTTGCCGAGCTGGGCTACCCACGGCGGCAAGGGTCCTCGGTGTCCAACCCAAAAGAGTCCGGTAAATCCGCCATTGACGAGCGTATTGATGAGTACGGCAACGCCCTGATGATAGTCGCCCTCGCAAAGCGTGCATACCACCTGGTCAAATGGCGACGTTCTGATCAATTCCGTCGCCATGAGCGCCTCCACTGCGGGAACTTGCTGAATCGAGACTCCAAAAATTGACACGAGAGCCAGCACCATGGCTCGCAAAGCTTCTTTTTGGCATGCCTGGAAAGGGCATGCCCGTGCACACCTTCTGATCATGGGAGAACGGGTCAACGGGGATTGGGCGTCCGTGAAGGTCCCGAGGAGTGCTCAAGCGGCTCATGCGCTGATACGAAGGAATGTCAACCTTCAATCTAAGCGCAGCAGGGTCAGATTCTGATTACGATTGAATGAAAAGTGCTTCAACGTTGGCGTGGTCGTCCTGGGCATCCCGCGGAGAAGCGACGATTTCCATGCGAAATCACACAAAAAAACGGCTGTCCCGGTCAATTTACTGCCGGGACAGCCGCTGGAATGGGTTCATTTTTTCTTGTCGGAAGAGAAGTAGCCGCTACTGCCTGAGCCTGAACCGGAGCCGTAGTAGCTGCCACTGCCGCCGTATCCCTTGCCGCCGTAGTACTTGCGATAGTTGCCATAGCCGCCGTAATAGGTGTCAGCGTGGGGCAAAGCGTTGACGACGATTCCGGTCTGCTTGCCGGGATACTTGGCCAGATCCTGCCGTATGCGGCGCAGCGCTCGCTTCTGCGCGACACCGATACGGACCACAACAAGCAGGGTGTCGCAGTGGGTGGCGATGATCAGCGCGTCGGTAACCAGCAGCACCGGAGGAGTGTCGATGAGGACGTAGTCGTAGTGGTCGCGCGCCCATGCGAGCAGCTGTTCGAGCCGACCCTGACCGAGAAGCTCTGAGGGAAACGGCGGAATTTCCTGCACCGGAATGACGTCAAGACCCGCAACCTCAGGGACTTTCTGGATGCATTCCTCGGGAGCAACTGTGGTGTCGCTCAGGTAACGGCTCAGGCCTGGCTGATCGGTTGGAGGTAGCTTGAGACGTTGTGCAATTGTTGGCTTGCGTAGATCTGCGTCGATCAACAGGACCCGTTTCGCCTGCGTCGCCAGCACCACGGCAAGGTTCAGTGAGGTCGTGGATTTACCCTCACCCGGTCCGCAACTCGTTAACGAGATAACCCGATGTTTGCCACTGACAGGCATGAGAGTGATCGCTGTCCGAAGCAGGCGATAGGCTTCAGTGCCCGCTGAACGGGGCGCAAGCAAGGTGACAAGCGGCAGCACATCATCGGAAATTTTCATGGCCGCGAGATCCTGCTTGTATTCCGGAACAGAGGCCAGAATGGGCAGCGGGAGTGCATCTTCCACATGTTCAACCGTCTGAACGGTATCACTGTTGAGCAGAATTACACCGACAACCACCAGCGAGACCAGCAATCCGGCAGCAACGCCCGCAATTGCATCGATGCTCAGAATCGGGTAAGCCTTGAGTCCGGGCACTTCGGCCGCGGTAAAACGGTTCAGTTCCTGGGCTTGGAGGCTCGATTGAATTGCACCCGTTCCAATGGCAGAGAGCAGGACGTTGTACAGTGTCTGGTCACTTACATACTGCGACTTGAGAATCTCATAGCGAACCGTATCCGGCGTCCTTCCCTCAGCCTCCTTCTGCAGGTCAGAAACCCTGTCGGTAATGCTTTGTTCCGACTTCTTGGCTCGCTCTAGGTTGTCGGCAGCGCCACTGATCACCTTTCGCCGCAATTCATCATCGCTCTTCTTTAAGCTCGCCAGTTGTGCCAGCTGTGATTGAAGGGGAGGGTAATTCGCTCCATAGCGATTCTGCAGTGCTGCTGATTGTGCCTGGGCTTGCGCCAGTTGCATATCCAGCGCCACCAGGGCACTCGCGCTCGGAATGTCAGAGGGTAAGGCGGCATCGGGATGGGAGATCAGATTTTGATACTCTGCCTCGGCAACGAAGCGCTCGGCCTGAACTTTCACTCGTTCACTCAGCAGCTCGGTGACCTCGTTCACCAGCAGGCTCGATTCCGCAGTTGGGCCGGTCGAGAGGATTCCCAAGCGCGCTTCGGCGTTAAGAAGATCATTTTGCTCACTTTGAATCTTCGTTCTCAGCGTATCCATCTCCAGTCGCAGAGAATCGGTAATGTCCTTGGTACTGCGGTGACGCTGCTGAAAGCTCTGGTCAATGTAGGTATCCACTAGCGTATTCACAACCAGAGCTGCCATTGCCGGGCTCTTGCTGCGGAAACGAATCGAGATCAACTCTGACTTCGGTACCGGCGTTACGCTCAGCGACCCCAGGAACTGCTGCACCAGCGCATCCCGCTGAAGCGGGTCATCGAGATTGTGTTGCGAAGACGTGTTGAAAACCGGGTGATTCTGCAGGTTGAGGTTGCGCATCGTCTGCTCAGCAACGCTCGGGCTCTGGAAGCCGATAATCTGCGTCTGCAACTTGAGAGAATACTCGTCACTTGTTCCTCCTGAAGAACTCAAGCTAATGGAGTTGTGCTGATCCAGATGGACCAGGGCAATCGCATCGTACTGAGGAGTTTGCAGCTTTGCCCAGATTGCGGCCAGGGTGCCACCCAGGATCATCAGGCCGAGCATGTACAGGCCATACTTGCGCAATATGCGCAAAATGTCTGAAACATGAATGGAGTTTTCGGCTATCTTCGTCGCCACAGAGGGGGGATTTGTCGTCACGCGGACCTCATCAGAGAATCGCCAGCATCCAAGTCCACGCTGGCGTTGTCAGGGTAATACCAAGCGCCAAGGATGAATGAGTAACCAATCATCACCTGGGTAGCAGTCATACTGGCGTTGCGCGTCATATCTCCCACGTAGATCTGCGCCAGCAGGAAGAACGACAGAGGAACTACGTGAGGGGAGCCGCCTGATCCAGCAATTCGTAACGCAATGAAGATCATACCGACCCCAAAAAGCAGTCGTGTCAGCACATAGATCATGCCAAGCGGCGAGCCAAGTTCCATCACGTTGCGGATGATATCGGTTTCTGAAAGTGTGTAAGTGAAGTTGTAGGAGTCCGAGCTGCCGATGTGGGCCGCATCGACACCCATACCGATGCCTGCACCGATCAAGCTGAAGCGAGGGATGGTTGCAAAGCCGATCGTGCCTTCGATCAGGCGGGCCTTGTTATCCGTCTGATAGTTATCTCCCGTAAATCTTTCCTTCACAATATTGAATTCGTCTGGGGAAATGACATAGGTCATAGCAGCAGCAACAGGCAGCAGGAAAAGGATGCCGGCGATAGCCAGTGTTGCACGGCTGGATTTCAAGACGACGGCGGCCACCATTGCTCCGGCGATCGATACCCCAGCCAGTCCAATGGTGGCTCGGGAAGCGCTCACCAGGTGGCAGATGTTGACAGTAAACGTGCAGAGCAGCAGCAGCCACTGATTCTTGATGACGCGCTTTTCTTTGGGCATGAGCCACTCCCCCATACACAGAGCGACGGCCATACCAACCCAGATACCATAGAAAGAAACAAAGTTGAAGGTGCCCGACACCCGCGCTACCTCGGCGCCGGGCAATCCAAAAGCTTCTCCTTCTGAAGTCTTGTTGATCCAGGCACCTTTGGGAGACTGCGCCTGAGCAATGGCGAGCAGGCACATAGGCAGACTTAATAACACATTCCAGCGAACGAAGTCTCGCCGATACCGCGGAGTCAGACAGACAGAGAAAATGACAAGCATTGGAAGATAGAACAGGTAATGATGAATTCCAACTGCTGCCACAAATGGGTTGAGCCCGGAAATGACGATCTGCGTCAGTGCTTGGAGAATGATCGCTGAGCCTAACGCGATGATCCCAAGCGTGACGTAGCCACGACTAAACACACCCGAATAGATTGCGAACAAGTAGGCAAGAAAAATAGGAACGTCTTGTGTAAGGTAAAGCGCAGAAGTGCCAGGAAACATCCATTTCCGGATTGCCCCGGTAAAAAGAATTACCCAGAAGCAGGCAAAAAAGTACCGCGCCATCAAGCGAATGGATGCAGTATCTGGCGCACTCTCTGCGTTAGCTTCGTTCACAAATTGGAGCGTAGTTGCCAATGATCAAACTTGTCCTCTGACTAAGGTGTTACGTGGCTGATCTGAATCCCGGCGTAGAGACTGGCAATTGCCGTTGAAAACAGATTGTTGGTCTGCATCCGGATATAGCTGGGTGGAATGTAGATAATGTCGTCAGGATGCAGGATTGGGTCAGCCACTTCGCCCTTTGACAATTTGACCTGGTCCACGACAATATCCTCCCGCTTACCGTCAACGGTGCGCAGAATGTGCATCCGGGAGCGGGCAGCAATCGGGGTGATTCCGCCACACTGAGACAAGGCTTGCAGCAGCGTCATTTGCTTGACGACACCCATACCGGATTGTCCGTTCGCCATGCCTACGCTCACAGCTCCCCCGAGGGGATAGACGCCCGGATGCGCTACCTCACCACCGACAAAGAACACGCCCATGCTGCTGACGGACACTACGTCCCCGGGCTGGACCAGTACGTCCATCGAAGCACTGGTCGGTGAATCCGGATCATAGTCAACCGTAGTCGGAGGCTGTTGGCTATGGTGCAATATTGTCAAGTGACGCGCTGCCAGCCCGGTAGTTCCCCCAACCTCGCTGAGGATGAAAGAGATAGGCGTCGGAGCAAACACAGGGATCGACTTTGGAACTCTCACTTCGCCGATAACCCTGACAATCAGATTGACTGCGGAAATAATATCGACCGACACGTTCGGTTCTTTGACGATTTGCTTGGACTTTAACGCTTGCACAATGGCTCGCTGCACATCATCAGCCGTAAGTCCCTCAGCCTGAATCGTGCCCGCATACGGCAAGCGTATTGCCCCGTCAGCGGAGACCCGAATCCGCAACGGAGAGGAACCAACATCAGGAAAATCAAAAAGCCGAACCTCAAGTTGATCGCCCGGCGCCAGACCGGGCTCAATGAACTTCGCTTCCGCTGCCCCGGTTGCTTGAACCTGGCCCGATTCTTGGGTCCAGACCAGGGCCGGAAGCATCATAAGACCTGAAAGGATTGCGCTTGTCAGTTTCACTGGAGGTTGGTCATCCGTTCCAAAGTAGAGTACGTGCTTTGCATGAATTGTCTGCTTGAAATCCCAGCTCAACACGTTCACGACTGGGAAGGGGACTGGTACCTGCGCTCATCTACCTACACTAACGATACCACGCATCTTCTGTCACGCCCGGCCGGGAAGTATCTGATTGCAGGTAACCTGCCTTTCAATTAACTTCCACCATCTCCGCCAGACCCGATCCGGATCAATCAGATTTATCTTGAAATTAACCGATTCCCAACGCCTTGTAGACCTCAACAGCAGCACTTCCAAGTGCATATCTGCGGTGGTAACACTCCAATGCAGACCTCTGCATTGAGGCACGCTCTTCTCCTGTCATTTCGTGGAATCGTTGCAGTAATCGAACCGTTCCGTCCAGGGTATCGGTCTCCATCAGACCAGCGCCATCGCCAGCCACCGCCGGTGCTATATTGACCTTGTCTGAGATCAACGGAATGGTGCCACAGGCAAGTGCATCCGCAACCGCAATACCAAAATTCTCCTGATGCGAGGGCAAAATGAAGGCCTCGGCCCCATAAAAGGCTCCCCATTTGGCGTCCCCGCGGAGCATGCCTGTCCAGCAGACGCGATCCTCAATTCCCAGCCGTCTGGCCAGAGCCTTCAGTTCCTCACCCCAACCCGTTTCATCCGGCCCCGCCATCACCAGTTGCACGCCTGGTTGAGCGGCACTTGCAAACGCCTCCAGCAAAAGGTCGCAGCCCTTCTTGGGATGGATACGTCCCAAAAAAAGAAGACAGGGCTTCCCTCGAAGCTGCGGCCAGGCTGAATAAAACGCCGCTTTCAGGTCATCAGGTTTGCCCGTCGGCCCCATCGAACCATACGGCACCACTACCCTGCGAAAGCGCGCAAATGGGAATCCCACTGCAGCAATGCGCTTCTCCTCTTCGCTGGTAAAACAGACAGCCTGGGCGCGATTCAGCGTCCGGTGCTCCTGCAATATCCAATAAATCAGCTTTTTCAGATGTTTCAACGGATAGCGATCTTTGAAATACGGGTCGAGCATCCCATGGGCAAACACCACATACGGCTTGCGGCCAGCGACAGCCTTGCGCACCGCCACCCCATGGTATTGCCACACCCCGTTCACGATCAGCCCGTCAAAGCGATCCAGATTGGCCTTGAGCCAGGGTTCAAGCCGTGGCGAATAGCCATAGTTGCTCTTACCCGGTCCGTTTGGGTGCACCGGGCAACCCACCAGTTTCTGGTAAGCATCGGTCGACGCAGCGTCCGCTGGATCGTCCAATGTCGCGACTTCCACCTCGTTGCCAGCCCGCTGGTGGGCCCGGACAAACATCCGAACCGACTCACTGGGACCGCCTCGGTCCGGATTCAATGTATGCACCACATGTAAAAGCCGCATAGAGAATCAGTATATCGTTGCGCCAATTTCTCAATCGAATGAACATCAGTCGGCTCATTGTAGCCGGGCTCAACAGGAACCCAACAAAACCGTGGTTATACTACGCTTACAGCTTCACCGTAGCTTTCCCCACACGATGACCCGTCCCATAGCAATCATCGTCGGAGCCGGTCCCGCCGGTCTCACTGCCGCGCTCGAACTCCTGCGCCGCACCGGAATTCGCCCCGTAGTGCTCGAGGCCTCCGCAGAAATTGGCGGGATAAGCCGGACCATCCACTACAAAGGCAACAGGATGGACATCGGCGGACATCGCTTCTTTTCAAAGTCTGACCGTGTCATGCAGTGGTGGCTTGAGTTGATGCCGCTGCAGCTTCAAGGCAATGACGCTTCAAGCGCCCCCGGCTCATCAAGTCAGATTCGCTATCACGGCCAGCAGCGCGACCTGCCTGCCTCAGCACTCCCACCCGGGAAAGCCCAAAATGACCCCGACCTGGTCATGCTCCTGCGGCCGCGTAAAAGCCGCATCTACTTTCTTCGCCGGTTTTTCGATTACCCCATTCGCCTCACCGCAGACACGCTCATCAACCTGGGCCTGGGCCGCACCATGCTCGCAGGTTTCAGCTACTTCCGCGCTGCACTTTTCCCAAAGCGCCAGGAGAAAACCCTCGAAGATTTTCTCGTCAATCGCTTTGGGAGGCAGCTCTATCGTTTATTTTTTGAGTCATATACAGAAAAAGTCTGGGGCGTGCCCTGCAATCAGATCAGCGCCGAGTGGGGCGCACAGCGTATCAAGGGCCTCTCCTTGCGCGGCGTCATCCTGCACTTCCTCAGAAAGACTTTTGCCGCAAAGCCCGGTTCTTCCAGCACCGCACTCGCCCAAAAAGCCACGGAAACTTCCCTCATAGAGCAGTTTCTCTACCCCAGGCTCGGCCCCGGCCAGCTGTGGGAACACGTTGCCGAGCTGGTCCAGAACTCCGGCGGCGAACTGCACCTCAGAATGACCGTCGACCGCATCATCCTCGATGACCATCGCGTCAGCGCCATCGAAGCCACCTCAAGCGACGGCCAACGCCATACCTTTGCCGGAGACTATTTCTTTTCCACCATGCCGGTGCAGGAACTCATTCGCGCCCTCTCCGTGCCTGCTCCCGAAAGCGTGCGCGCCGTCAGTGAAGGCCTCGTCTATCGCGACTTCATCACGGTCGGGCTGCTCGCCTCTAAACTCGCCGTCCATGAAAAAGACGGCAGCCCCTTGAAAGACAACTGGATCTACATCCAGGAAGCGGACGTACAAGTAGGGCGGCTGCAAATCTTCAACAACTGGAGCCCTGCCATGGTTGCCGACCCGGATACCGTCTGGATCGGCCTCGAATACTTCTGCTATCACACCGATGCTATCTGGCATCTCAGCGACAAAGATATGGTCGCTCTCGCCATAAAAGAGATTGGCCGCATCGGCATCCTGGAACCTGATTGTGTGCTCGATTCTCACGTCGTCCGGGTCGCCAAAACATATCCTGCTTATTTTGGCACCTATCACCAGTTTGGCCAGATTCGTGACTTTACTGACCAGATAGAAAATCTGTTTCTTATCGGCCGCAACGGCATGCACAAATATAACAATCAAGACCATTCCATGCTCACGGCCATGACCGCCGTCGATAACATCGCGCAGGGCATTACCGATAAGTCAAATTTATGGAAAATTAATACCGAAATGGAATACAGCGAAGAAAAGAAGTAACCCAGGCGCTCGGCCCAGCCTCATCCCTGCGGCCTCGTCCTGCCTGCCATATCATCACAAATGCGAAACGGCAGACCCGGATTGCCGGTGTCTGCCGCTGGCAGCATGACAGAGAGTGGCTGAGCCTTGACCGGTCCATTCCCTCAGGCCGGAAGCTCAATCCTCAAAGAGCCCAGACCGGAGCGTTGCCAAGAATGGCCGCGCCAGAGAAAGCAATCGGGCCATCCCACGAGGGAACCAGGAAGCCCTTGGTCGGGTGAACGTGGGCGCCATCGCTCACATGATGGTGGTGACGCAGGGTAGCTTCAATCTCACGAAGAGCCTCACCGCGCTCCATGCGCGTCTGACGCTCCCAGAACATCACAAAGCCTTGGCCACAAACGCTGCAACGGGTTTCTACACCGGAATCGGCACTCTTCAACAATACTTGCATGGGGTCTCTCCTCTGTCGCTTTGCCGAGTATCTCTCGGCCACACTTTGAAGGTAGACCCATGTTCAAAAACGTGACATTCCACATGTAGGGTTACTTTGGAGTCTTCTGCGCCATCCGCATCTACACCCATCCCGGCACCCATGCCCCACTTGGGTGATGGGCCCGCCATACCCCTCCCAGGGCCCCCGGTTGAACCCGCCAAACGCCGCAATGCGGGCTTCATTTTCCGATGCAGAATGTGCTGAAAATGAGGTTGAGAATGTCGTCCGGCGTGGTCTGCCCAGTGAGCGAATCAAGCCCCCAGAGCGCACGATAGAGATCCAGCAGCACCATTTCGTGCGGAATCCCTGTGGCGATCGCCACCTCCGCATCCTCCAGCCCCTGAAGAGCATTCGCAATGGATTGACGATGGCGCAGGCTCGTCAGCATTCCCGGCTCAGCGGCCGCTCCACCCGTGGCCAGCTGCAGTATCGTCGCCCTCAAGTCGAGGATTCCCGCCCCGTTGACAGCTGACGTTGGTAACCCCGGTATCCCGAGGCGCTCGAGAATAAGCCGCCAATCGGTAATCGAAACTTCGGGTACCAGGTCCCATTTGTTGATTGCAGCCAGCACCACCCTGTCCCTCACCAGCTCCAGCAACCGCAGATCGTCCTCGCCGGCCACCGTCGTCGCGTCAATGACCACCAGCACCAGCGCTGCATCGGCCAGCGCCTCTCTGCTGCGCACAATCCCCAGCCGCTCGGCCTCGTCGGTAGCCTCGCGCAAACCGGCCGTATCCACCAGCTCGAGCGGAATCCCCCCCAGCGAAATCCGCTCCGTGATCAGATCGCGCGTCGTGCCGGGCATCGCCGTAACGATAGCACGGTCTTTCTCAAGCAGCGCATTAAACAGTGAACTCTTCCCCGCATTCGGCCTCCCTACAATGGCCATCGTCAGCCCGTCGTGCAAAATGCGCCCATGCGCAAACGTCGCCGCCAACGCCCGTAGCGGTGGACGGACCTCCCCAATGCGCCGCAGCAGCTCAGTGTCCGGGGCCACGGCCAGGTCATCTTCGGCAAAGTCGATTCCCGCCTCCATCAAGGCGATCAGTTCCAGCAGGGCTATTTTGGCTGGCGCAACACGAGCACTCAAGGCGCCGCCCATCTGGCTGGCCGCAAGCCGCGCCTGGGCCACAGTCTGCGCCTCAATCAGGTCGCGCACAGCCTCAGCCTGGGTCAGATCAATGCGCCCGCTCAAAAATGCCCGCTGCGTAAACTCCCCCGGCTCAGCCAGCCGTGCCCCAAACGCCAAAGCCTGGCGCAGCAACAGCTGCAGCACCACCGGCGAACCGTGCGCCGCAATCTCCACCAGGTCTTCTGAGGTATAAGAGTGGGGCGCCGCAAACCACGTCACCAGCGCTTCATCAATGCACCGATTCTCGTCCCTGCTCTCCGGGTCCAGAACCTCCGCCAGCCGCGCCCGCCCATGCTTCAGCGGTCCCTGCAAACGTACCAATTGCTCCGCAATCGCTACAGCTGCCGCCCCGCTCAGCCTCACAATCCCGATCCCACCTCGCCCCGGAGGCGTAGATATGGCCGCAATCGTCTCCCCAGCCTCAAGCACATTCATCTCTCCATTGTAGGCAATCAGAGACCTCCTTCCTTCGCTGAAAACAGATCAAAGCTCGTCGTGCACCCACCCCGGGGTCGATCTGCCAGCAAGGCATTACTCTGAATGAAGCGGATTCCTGCGCACAAGGGAGAAGGATGAAGGCCACCAAACTGGAGTATCGCTTTCGATTGATTCTGAGCACAGTCATTGTTCTGCTCGGTTTCTGGGCACCCTGGATTGAGTGGCTGCACCTCGGAACCCGCTCCTCGACCTGGCTCTGGCTCGGGTTTCAGCTCGGCGGCCTGGGCCTTTCGTCCACGACGGGCATCGAAATTGTTACCTTAGCCACCATTCTCGTCGCCGCATTAGCGGCACTGCTTCGCCTCTGGGGCACTGCCTGTCTTGGCCCCGCCACCGTGTGGAGCGGCGTAATGCGCGCAGGCACCGCTACCCAGCCGAGTCCGTTGTCTGTCAATGGGCCCTACCGCTTCGTGCGCAATCCGCTCGATCTGGGCAGCCTGCTCATGAACGCAGCAATCGCTACCCTCATGCCCCCCACTGGAGCCTTGATCTCGTTCCTGCTCATCGCGATATTCGTCTTTCGCCTCATCCTCGCAGAAGAAGACTTTCTGCGCCTGCAACTGGGAGCCAGCTACAAAGCCTACTGTCGAGCCGTTCCCAGGCTGCTGCCAGGCTTGGGACGCTCCTTGCCTCCCACCATCCCCGCAACCCTCCAAAAGCCGACCTGGCTCAGTGCCCTTCTCGCAGAGCTGTTTCCCGTGGGAGTCCTCGTCACCTTTGCCGCCCTGAGCTGGCAATACAACGCAGATCTGCTCATCCGTGCCCTGCTCATCAGCTTTGGCTTGTCGCTCGTGGCCCGCGCACTGATCCCAAATTCACGGGTTGCGCCTTCCTGAGCCCTCGACGACTCTCCCCAGGCGCGCCAAAAATCAACCCCAATTCGCGAGGAAGCAACCAGGCTCACCCAGGCTCATCCAGGTTCACCTTGGCTCGTCACCTCCTCAGTGGTACTTTCGGGCGATTACTGACAACGAATTCGTCATTTCGCCCCCACAAGTTCTCCGTTACGATCAACTCAATCAATGTGCAATACCAGCCTCTGATGGGCTAGCGGCGCACGAAATCTCTCCTTTTTGCGGATTGCAGCCCCTTCTCGCAACCAAAAATGGAAAGATGCTCCTCAAACCTTGCGCGAAGTCCGTTGAACGACAGGAACCTCCATGCTCTTTGAACTCGGCTCCAGCGTCGCACTCAAGCACGACGAAAGATATCGGCAGTTGGTCGACAGCATTGAGGTCGACGGCATCTACATGCTCGATAACGCTGGCCATGTCCTCACCTGGAACCGCGGCGCAGAACTCAACAAAGGCTATTCCCGGCAGGAAATTCTCGGTACCCATTTCAAGATTTTTTTCGCTCCTGAAGATGTCGCCGCCCGTCGCCCTGAACTCGAACTCGCTGAAGCCTTGCGGACGGGACGCATCTCCGGCGAAGGTTGGCGGCTGCGCAAAAATGGCGAACGTTTCTGGGCCAGCTATGTCCTTACCGCCATGCGCGGCCCCAGCGGCACCGCCACCGGCTTCGCCCAGGTGATTCGAGACTTGACCGGAAGCAAGCGTCAGGAAGACGCTCTTCGCACCATGGAAGCCACCCTTCGGGAAGAGCGCGACCGCCTCCACGCCGTCGTCGAGAGCAGTCTCGATGCCTTCTTCATCTGCCAGGCCCTGCGCGGTCCCTCCGGCGAAATCGAAGACTTCATCTTCACCTACCTCAACAGCAACGTCGAAAAACTCGTCTCCATCCCGCGCGAAATCATGCTCGGCGGCATGATGTGCGAGCTCATGCCCCAGAATCGAACCGGCGGCTTCTTTGATCGCTACAAGCAGGTCGTCACCACCGGCAACCCCTTCGTTTCGGAATACCCGCTGCAGTTGGGCAATATCGATAGCGCCTGGCTGCGCGTCCAGGTCGTCAAGTTCCGCGACGGCGTGGCCATCACCGCCTCTGATATCTCTGAGCGCAAACGCTACGAAATGCGCATCACCCACCAGGCCCAGCATGACTCGCTCACCGGCCTGCCAAACCGCAGCCTCCTCGAAGACCGCATCAACCAATCCATTGCATTTGCCAAGCGCGAGGGCTTCAAAGTCGGTGTACTGCTCATTGACCTCGACGCCTTCAAGCAGATCAATGACAACCTCGGCCACGCCATCGGAGATGAGGTCTTGCGCACCGTCGCCAAGCGCCTCACAGCCGTCATGCGCGCCTCAGACTCCATCATCCGAATCGGCGGAGACGAATTCATCGCCATCGTCCCCTGGATTCATCAGATCCATGAACTCGTCGGCGTCGTAAACAAGATCCTCGATTGCCTGCGTCCACCCATCCAGGCCGGCCCGCACCACATTCTGATGACCTGCAGCATCGGCATTTCGGTCTACCCTGACAGCGCGCTCAGGTACAAAGATCTGCTCGATCGCGCAGATGCAGCCATGTACGCCTCAAAGCACGGCGGGAAAAACCAGTTCAACTTCTTCAGCCTCAACGGAAATAAGTAACCCGCCAGGCCCCTTTTTCCCCGACACCGCTCCCATTGCACGATTCCCTCGGTCACGCCTTGGCCTGAAATATTCCCGCAAAAGCAGCCCGTTTGTCGTAGAAAACGACAAACCACAACAACGTCACCACCAGGCCAGGCTGGAAGCCGGATGGTTCGATCAATGCGTGAAAAAGCAGAATATTCACCAGGATCGGACCAAGCAGCACCAGCGCCAGCGGCACAAACCGGTTCGCCAGAAAAAGCACCGCTGAAACCACCTCGATCAACGAGATCGGAATCATGTAATGGGCGGCTTTGAGCACCCCTGTAAACTGCCCGGCTAAACCCGCCATGGGCGGTCCCTCGGGGATAAAGTGCAGAAAACCGTTCAGCCCAAAGACAAGGAACATCAGGGCCAGCAACAGGCGAGAAATCAACGAGGCAATCTTCATGATTTGGTCTCCAGGATAGTGCACTTCTCCGGGATAGGGCACTTCTCCACCGCCGGCTAAAGCCCGGTCATACTTGCCGGTCAGAGCCAACCGCAGTCTGCCGCAGTACGTTCAAATGATTGATGCGAAACGCGTTACGGTATTTAAAACCATAGCCGACAAATCGGTCAAAGCCGATATGGTTAAACCATATCAGCGCATACGGCAGCATCGCCTGCTTCCCCAGCAGCGCAGCAACCACCAGCAAGCCCGGTAGCAGATACGTGTGCAGCGCGTTGTATCCATGCGCGCCCAGCCGGGGGCTCAGGAAGTAGCCGAGCATCCCCAGGTCAGGCATCAGCCACAGCCCGGCAAAGAGCCACCAGCTTGCGCCACTCCGCGCAAACAACCATGCGCTCAGCACTCCTACCGCCAACCCCTCAAACCGCAGCAACCAGGCAATCCCTCTACCCGCCGCCAGCCGCGCCCCGGTAGTCGCGTCGTCCATCGCCTCTACTCCCATTCAAGTCGCTCTCACTTGGATCTGCTGCCAGACGCTGGGATGCGCAAATTTCTGCAAACCAAAAGGGTGAGCCCGCAGGCCCACCCCCTGATTACCTGCTGCCTGCCGAAACTACTTCTTCACCGGCGCAATCACGTCCTTGGCAGCCTTGGCCACGCGGAACTTCACCACGGTCTTGGCCTTGATTTTGATCGCGGCGCCAGTCTGGGGGTTGCGACCCACGCGGGCCTTGCGCTCTGCCTTCACGAGACGTCCGATGCCGGGAATCACGAAAACACCATTCTTCTTCGTTTCCTTCACGGCGGTTTCGGCCAGCGTCTCGAGGAACGCAGCAACCTGCTTGTTGGTCAGCTCCAGCTTTTCAGCCATGAGACGGATAAGTGCGGTCTTGGTCAATCCTGTTGCCATTCTGTGTTTCCTCCGATGTTTGCCTCAATAGGCTTGTTTTAAGTACGTGTGATTGTTGCCGGGTAACGCCGGTATGTGTTCAGCCCGCCAGAGAAGAGCGCGGAGGCAACGCTTGCGCAAATCCCTAGTGTTGACGCGGGTCCGGTGAAACCTGTCGTTGGTTACCTTGCGTCTTTCAAGGCAGTAAAGTCAACCTGAAAAGCCACATTTCCACAGGAATTATAGGAAAATGACCCGAAATCACCGGGTTTTAGCGGGTTTTCCCTGTTTTCTTCCCTTTTGGCATCCCCGCAAACCTCGGCTTCGCCTCCTCAAGGCTCGCTACAATTGGCAAATTCAAGGCCGCCACAACCGGGGCCGCAAGCCGGAAATGCCGCACCAGCTCGCCTGCAAAATTCGGCTGCAGCGCAGCCTCCGTCGGTAAAGTCGCTGCCAGCCCCCACTGCCGGCAGCGAATCAAGTCCAGCGCCGGATGCGGCTTCCCCTCCAGCTCCGTCGGAAAGCCCTTCGGCGGCCGCGTCAGCGCATTCCCCTCAAACTCCCGAAACACCTTGCGCACAGCGGGCTTCTCAAGCAATCTGCGAAATTCAGCATGATGGTCCAGCATCCACTGCCGAATCGCCGCCAGTTGCTCCTTCTCCGGCATATACGCCCCCGCCGCAATCGTCACTTCCTTCGGCGCAATGTGAAAATAAAACCCCGCCCCCGAAGTCTTTTGCAGTCCCGTATGCGACCACCACGCCGCCACATGCTCCTTGTACGGCTTTTTGTCGTTCGAAAAACGCGTGTCCCGGTAAATCCGAAAGAACGACTTCTCCGCCGCACGCACATGCTCCGGCGCAAACTCCTCCATCGCCCCCGTCACCTCGCGGATAATCGCCAGCATCGGCTGCTTCAGCTCCGCCTCGTAAATGGCCTTGTTCGCGTTGAACCACTCCCGCGCCTCCACCGGGTCCGTCTTGTTCACCCGGATCAGCGAACGAAGAAAGGTCAACCCCTCCTTGCGCAGGTGCGCGGCAGGTACCTCAGGCTTGCTGGAAATGCCCTTTTTTGTGGTCGCCATAACCCGACAAGACTATCAAATCAAGCCCTGTATGGGACTGGGTTTGACACTTGCGAATGGCAATTTCAACTTGGTTAAGATAAGCTGTCAGTATGGAGGGGAGCATGATCACTGCGACCATCTTCGAAGCCAAAACCAACTTTTCTGAACTCGTCAACCGGGCGCAGAAAGGCGAAGTCATCATCGTCACCTCCGGCCGCGCAAAGACCCCCGTCGCCACGATCCAGGGCCTCCACCCCGTCGCCAAAAAGCGCCTTGGCGCTCTCGCAACCCCCGGTTTCGTGCTCGGACCTGGCTTCTTCGAGCTGCTAGACGACGATGAAATCGGGGACGGCACAGCCCTGTAGATTTTGGTCGAGGAGCATCTGGTCGATGAAACTCATACTCGATACCTGCACAGTCATCTGGGCAACGCTCTCGCCAGCCACCCTCAGCCAACAGGTGCGCACCCTCCTGGCCGACCCCGACAACATCATCCTGGTCTCTGCCGCCTCAGCATGGGAGATAGCAACTAAGTTCCGCAACGGCAAACTGCCTGAGGCCGAAGTGTTAGAGCGCAATTTCATCGAAACGATGGACGTGGCTGGCTACGTGCTGCTCACGGTCGACGCCGAGCAATTTCTTCGAGCGGGCCGCCTCCCCGCCGCCCATCGCGATCCCTTCGATCGCATCATCGCGGCACAAGCCCTGAGCCTGGATATTCCAGTCATTACGCCAGACACCAAACTCGATGGGTTCGGAGTGCGGCGGATTTGGTGAGCTACGCAGTGCCAGCTTCGCCAGAAGCCTTTGGTAATTCCCCGAGGAACCGCGAGGAAAACTCCTGGCCCGGAGTGTGCTGCTCGTACCAGACCTGTAGCTGCGGTTGGTCGAAATGGTAAACCTCAACGCGGTCTTCGAATATCTCCAACTCAAATTTGTCCCAGATCAAGCACAACGTACTCCAATATCCCTTCTCTACACCGTTTGGTAGAAGAGAGGTGCATCGGCAGCCTGCGAGTACATCTCGCGCATTCTCAATCGTCTCGCGGCTAAACGGTTCATCACTCGTCGAGAATACGGACTCGGCAGCCGTTGCAACCTCTTCCCAATCTTTGAAGGGCATGGCCAATCATAAGACAAACACGCGAGCAGTATTCCCTATCGAATCACCTTCAGCGCAGCCCGGAACAACCCATCAAAATCCCCCGCCAGCCCAGCCTCCTTCGCCACCGAGAGCTGCACAGCCTTCTCCGCCGCCACCCGCTGATACCCCAGATTCGTCAGCGCCGAAAGCACATCCTCCACCGCCACACCCTGCACCGAGGCCGCCACCGGAGCGGCAGCAAAATCATCCAGCTTGTCCTTCAGCTCCAGCACAAGCCGCTCAGCCAGCTTTTTCCCAACCCCCGGAATCCGCACCAGCATCGCATGATCCTGTCCTCGGATCGCCGTCACCGCCCGCTCCGCCGAGAGCCCGCTCAGCAGCGTAATCGCCAGCTTCGGCCCCACCCCGGTCACCGTGATTAGGCGCTCAAAAAGCCGCTTCTCATCGCGCTCCAGAAAGCCGAACAGCGAAATCGCATCCTCCCGCACCTGGGTATGAATGTGCAGCGAAGCCTCCGCCCCCAAACCCGGCAGCGCCGTAAACGTCGGCACCGATATCGTCACGTCATACCCCACCCCCGCAGCCTCCACAATCGCCTGGCCGGGTTGCTTGTGAATCAGTTTGCCGCGCAGGTGAGCAATCATCGTCGTTGCCTCCAGGTATTTCATTCCAGGTACTTCGCAGAAATGATCTTAACCCGCCGCCTGTCGCACCCTCCCGCTCTCCCTCAGACTTCCCCCGATTCATCCTCTGCCCCGCTTACGTCGCGCCTCATCAACCGTCTCTCACCACAGGCGCCCGTAACAATCCATAGCGCAGACAGTCGTTCAGGGCTCGCGGTTTGGCCTCCTAGCCCCGGGTGCAGATACAATTGAGATTCCAGCTGTGTTGTATGCGGCTTCGTGAGACTTTTTCGGCAGAGGTTGGCAACGGGTGAGTATTGATTTTGGCATGCGTCCCTTGACGCGCTTCGCGATGGTTCAGGTAATGGTGGGGGGAGTGCTCCTCGGGCTTTGCAGCACCTTTGCAGCTGCCCAAACCGCCACACAAACCACGCTGACAGCAGAAACCCGCGAAATCAGCGGGCACACAGTCGCAACCTTGACCACTTCCGTACTCGATGCGGACGGCACCCCGGCCACCGGCACCGTCACCCTCGTTGAACACGGTCGAGAGATCGCAGGCGCAGCGCTCAACGCCGAGGGCCGTGCAGCAATCAAGCTCGATGCGCTCACCGCGGGCGACCACGCTCTCCGCGCCCTCTACAGCGGCGACACCGCGCGTCTCGCCTCTCATTCAGAAGCAGTCGTCGTCCACCCCCTGGCCGCAGCCACCCCGGATTTCGGCATCGCCATTGTCCCTGCCGCCCTCACGCTCAAAGCCGGTGCAGCAGGCATTGTCGCCCTGACCGTGACCCCGCAGAACAGCTTTACCGGCTTCATCAGCCTCTCCTGTTCCGGTTTGCCCATCGGCGTTACCTGCACCTACACCCCGGCAAACCTCCAGGTCACCGATACCACCCCGACGGTCAAGGCAAACCTCACCGTCCAGACCACGGCCCCCGCCGGCAAAACAGCCCGTAACGAGGTTCCCCAGGGCCTCCCCGGCACCGGCCATACCACTCCCCTGGTCCTCGCTGTTCTGCTCCCCGGCATCCTCGGGCTCGGCTTCCTCGGCCGCAAGCGAAATCTGCTCGGCCGCGCCGCTCTCCTGCTCATGGTTGCCGTCCTCAGCATCACTGCAACCACTGCTTGCTCGGCGCGCTACGGCTACTTCCATCACCCGCCCACCTACAATCCGGGCACGCCCAAAGGCTCCTACACCGTGACCGTGACCGCACAGACCAGCAATGGCCTCAACGCAACAGAACACACCGCATCGCTCGCCCTCACCGTCAATTAACGCACTTTATTGAATAAAATACAGTCCGGGTGCCCCACCCTCGCCACGCTCTTGTCTTGCTGGCCAGGGTGGGATACCGCAAATCCTGCTCCATAGAAAAAGTGTCTTAAGGCTTCGGCATCACCAGCACTTCCACCCCTGACGCCGCATCCTTCTCGTGAAACACCGTCTCCGTCGCCTTCACAAACTGCTCCGGCTTCGCATACGGAATATCGGTAAACGTCTGCGGATTCCGGTCCGTCAGCGGAAACCAGCTCGACTGCACCTGCACCATGATCCGGTGCCCCCGCCGGAACGTGTGAAACAGATCCGGCATCGTAAAGTTCACTTCCGTCCGCTTCCCCGGCACCAACGCCTCCGGCTTCTCCCAGCTATTGCGAAACTTCGCCCGCATCGGCTCCCCGCGCAGCAACTCCTGGTACCCCCCCATCCGTACCGGCGGCGCATCCAGTTGCCGCTTGTTCGGCCGAGCGCCTTCCTGCTCATCCGGCGAATCCTCTGGATACACATCGATCAGCTTCACATCAAAGTCCGCGTCCGTCCCGGTGCTGGCAATCTTCAGCTTCGGGTTGATCGGTCCGGCAATCGTCACATCCTCTTCCAGCACCTCGCTCTCGTACACCAGCACGTCCGGCCGGTAACTCGCAAAGCGCTGGTCATCCACCATGTACCGCTGCGGCACCGTATCCGTGGTGTAGCCCACAAACGGCACTGGATGCGCCGGGTCGCTTCCATAGCTGTCGCTGCTCGCCGTCTCCGTCGGGGCCTCAAAGCTCAGCTTCCCACCGGCGTGAAAATACAGCGTCTTGGCAGCCGCGGCCTGCGGAGGCCAGCTCGCAAAACTCCGCCACACATTCGTTCCCGTCTCAAACACCACCGCCTTCGGCTGCGCCGCTCCCTTGCCCTTCAGATAATGCTCAAAGAAAGGGAACTGCACCTGTGCCCGAAAATATTCAGAAGTCTTTGCCTGGAAGGAAATATCTCCCAGGTGGCTCCCCTCATTCCGCGCCCAACCCCCATGCACCCACGGTCCCTCCACCAGCGTCGTCGGCGTCTCCGGGTTGAACTTCGACGTCGCATAAAACGTCTTGAACGGGCCGCTCAAGTCCTCCGCGTCATACCATCCGCCCACCACCAGCACCGCGCATTTCACATTCTTCATGTGGCGCGAAAGGTCCCGCTCCTGCCAGTAGCTGTCATACGTGTCGTGCTTCATCTGGTCCACGTACAGCCAGTTCGTCCCCTTCAGGTACTGCTTCTCCATCTCCGCCAGGCTGCCACCGTTCAGGTAAAACCTGTACGAATCCGGCGTCCCCATATCAAAATCCAGTGTCGGATGCGGCGTCTGAGGCTCCTTCTGCGGATAGAAAAACGTGTAAAAACCAAAATTTGCCGAAAGCATGAAAGCCCCGCCGTGGTAACTGTCGTCGCTCAGAAAAAGATCCGTCATCGGTGCCTGCGGGCTCGCCGCCACCAGCGCCGGGTGCGAATCGATCATGCTCGCCGACGTGTAAAACCCAGGATAAGAAATCCCCCAGATCCCCACCTTCCCATTGTTGTTCTCGACCGTCTTCAGCAGAAACTCGATCGTGTCATACGTGTCTGAAGCATCATCCACATCCGCCTTCGGCCCCGTCATCACCTTCTTCTCATCAATGTGCGGCCGCATCTCCACAAACTCGCCCTCACTCATCCACCGTCCGCGCACATCCTGGTACACAAAAATGTACCCGCCCTTTTCAAACTCATCCGAAGGCCCCAGCCGCGCCGGATACCGGTCCTCCCCGTATGGCCCCACGCTGTATGGCGTCCGGTCCATCATGAAAGGGTACGGCCCCCCATCGCCCGCAAACGCGCTCGCCTTCGGCACATACACCGCCGTAAACAGCCGCTTCCCATCCCGCATCGGGATCCGGTACTCATACTTGGTGTAGTGCGATTTCACAAAGTTCTCTTGAGGCACGTCGGCCTCCTCCGCCACCAGTCGCACACCCGCAGCCAGAGCGATGAAAACAAGAAAAAGACGAGTCAACCAGAGCAGCGAAGTCCGAAGCGAAGGTCTCATAGTATGCGCAGATTCTCCTCAGCAAAAGACTACGCTACCGCACACAAAAACCCCACAATCCGCTTCCACTCTTATAGTTGTTTTTTTGTCATTCCCGTCAGGCAATCTGCTGGCAATCTGTGCCTTCGCGAGACTCAATCCGCGCGATTGACTGTAAAGTCAGCAGACGCTGATCCCGGTACGTCCATCCCTCAAAAAAAATCACCGGTGAGCCACCCGATTCAAACCAGAGGGTTGCCGATCATTTCCATCCAAAAGCGCAGACTGAAATCAGCTCTAAAATCTGACAAAGCCGGCCAAAAGCCCACAATCCACACCTTGCAACCCACAAGCCATCGCTTGTCTTCAATCGCCCCTGCACTGGGCCGCGTCCGCTATGTCCCCGGTCTGCTCTATCAACGATCCCCCGGGCTGATACCCCCAGATACCCCCCCTCCCCCCCCCTATATTCGCCCTGTCTTCGCCAATTGCCACCAAAAAGCGGCCACCTGTGCTCAAACAGGCGGCCGCTTATCACAATCTGCAATTTTACGAGAGACTTGCTTCAGTCGTCGTCGGTCTTCTTCTCCTCGGCAGCCTTCTCCGGAACAGTCCGCGGCGTGGTGATCTCATCCAGATACGCACGCGTTCCTGAAACCCGCTCCAGCGTCGGAAACCGCTCGCCATCGTGATAATTGATCTCGATGGTCGAAACAAACGTATCCGCCTGCACGATCAGCCGAATCGGCTCCGTCCGTCCCTTTGCCGCCTTGATCGCATCCTTCAGCGATTCGGCAGAGTAGACATTTCCATCCACCGCCAGAATCTTGTATCCCGGCGCAAGCTTTGCCTTGTCCGCTGGCCCGTTCCAGCGCACATCGGCAATCTGCCCATTGTTGGTCAGCCGCAATCCAATCGAATACCACACATCCGGCCCACGCCGCGGACCATCGCCGTCGATGTCGTAGTTGATCGTCCGCTCGCTCTTGTTCGGCTTGTCGCGGTAGACGAGCCGATAACCGCCCTGCTCAATCCCCGCCAGGTCCGCCCGAGGATTCACCAGATCAATCCGCTCATGCAGGAACTTCGCCCAGTCATACGTCACCACCTGGTTCAGGTCAGCAACCAGTTCATCCCGCGTGTAGGTCACAATCATCGGGCCCGTCTCGCCGCCCTTGCCAAGGAAGATCTTCTGGAAATCATCCAGTGACTTCTTCCCGCCGGTCAGCTTCCGGATCAGCGTATCCGCGTCCAGCCACAGCAGCTCACCTTCCTGGTAGTAATCCTGACCGCGCTTCCAGTTGGACCACGCCGGATTGCCCCCGCGCAGAATGCTCGCCGCAATCGCCGTATCCTCCGTCGGCCGCCATTCGCGCCCAACCTTGGAATCGAGATTCGCCGCCGAAAGTGCCAGCAACTCGCGATACTGCTGCTGATTCTTCAGCCCTGAACGAGCCGCCAGCACATTGCCCAGATACTGCGTCATGCCCTCGTACACCCAAAGCAAAGCACCCTGCTGCGCCGTCGCAAAATCCGGCTGATACAGCCCCGCAGGCCGCCGATACTTGCCATTCCACGAGTGCGTAAACTCGTGCGACAGCAGGTCAGCATCCGACAACTGGTGATCATCGTCCGAAAACGCCTTCTCATCCACACCGTTATCCGAAGATTCGTGGTGCTCCAAACCCTCGCCGCCTGCAATATCCGACAGCGTCAGCAGAAAGTGGTAAACCGTGTAGTGGTGCGAACTGTAGACCGCACCAGCCTCCCGCACCAGGTTGCTCACCTCAGCCAACACCGCCGGCCGCAGCTTCGAGTCTTCGGGAAAGTCCGACACCACGTCGAGATAATGCTTCGGCGTCACCTCAGGAGCCAGCGCAAACTCGTGGAAGTAAAGCCCTGTGACGATCGGCGAATCTTCCAGTTGCTCCACGTTCGTCACTGCAAACTGCGTCGTCGCGCCCGCCGCAGGCACTGGATAGGACCCAGTTCCAACCGGCTTAAGCGCCGTCCCAACACCCCAGCCATCGGGAACCTTGAGCGATGGTTCAATCGCAATCTCCTTCACCGCGATGTTCGCCGGGTAGAGCAGCAGCTTTTCCCACTCCAGCACCGCCATCCGCTGCGTGATGCGCTCCGTCACGATGCAGTCCAGGTGCGCGTGCAGCGTCTTTGCGCCTTCGGGAATTGTCAAATGAAACTCATAAAGGTCCACATCATCGCGCCGCCATGTCAACGGCTTCCCATTCACCGTAAAAACGACACCCGTAATATCGTCCACCGGGCCCGTCGGCCGATGGTTCCCGGGGATCCACCGGGGCGTCGTCAGGGTCAGAGGGCCAGCGGTTACCGGTATATCCACCTCTGCATGAAACAGCTTCCGGGGCGCTTCCGAGAGGTCCGCCGTGATCAGGATCGGGGCCGTCTGAGCAAAGGCACAAGCGGGCAAAAGGGCCAAAAGAGCGAGGGCGAGAACAGAGGGGAAGTTGAGGCCGGCTAAGCGGTCACGAAAAGAAAGCATGGTCGTGTGAAGACTCCTTGAAGGCGATGCTACCAGCCCATCAAGGTTCGAGGGAAAGCAATTTCCCAGGGAATTGGCAGACTGAAACTTCAAAAGCCGCTCAGACTCAGCCGTGGTTGCCAGCGCAGTAGCCGCTATTTCGATAGTCGCGTGGGACCGCGGCGCGTTACCCTTGTAGCAGGTTTCATCCGCAGCCGCCGCGCAGTTCAACGCCGCTGCACCAGGGCGCAATTCGAATCGCCAAAAAAGGAGCACCATGCCCACGGAATACCGTAATTTCCTTGCACTCACCTACGATGAGCTGGAAGAGCTGAACCTACAAGCCAAATCTGACCGCGTCAATCGCGTTTCACAGGATGAAATTCGCGAAAAGCGGCTCAAGTATCTCACCGATGAAAGGCACATCAAGGCTGTCACCGTGCTCTTCAGTGACCTGGAAGGTCGCCTGCATCTACTCGATTACGACAAAAAGTTCCTGCTCTCAAGCTACGATAACCTGACGTTCGACGGTTCTTCCATCCGCGGCTTCACCGCGCAAAAGGAAAGTGACCTGCGCCTCGGCATCGATTGGAGCGCGTTTTACTGGGTGCCCGCTGATGTCTTTGGCACCGGTAAAGTGCTGGTGTTTGGCACCGTAATCGACAAGTCCGGCGGACCCTATGCGGGCGACCTGCGCGGCGTGCTCAAAAGCTACTCAGACAAGCTCTATGCAGAAAAGGGCTACACCCTCCATGCCGCAAACGAAATTGAGGGCTTCCTCTTCAAAGGCATCGATGCGGAAAAGGTCTTCCACGAGACGGGCAAGTTTGAATTCGTCTCAACCGGCGGCTACTACCACTCCTTACCGCTCGACCCGCTGCGCAAATTCATCGACACCGCCGCAGAAGTACAGCGCGCCATGGGCTTTCAGAACGAAAAGGACCACCCCGAAGTTGCGCCAAGCCAGTTTGAAATCAACTACAGCTACAGCGAAGTTGTCGCCGCAGCCGACCAGATCCAACTCTACAAACTGCTCAGCCGCCAGATCGCAACCTCCATGGGCTATACCGCCAGCTTCCTGCCCAAGCCGGTCGTAGGCGTCAACGGCAGCGGTATGCACACCAACATGTCCATCACCAAAGATAAGGTCAACCTCTTCTGGGACGCCAACGGCCAGGAGAAACTCTCCGCCATGGGGTGGGATTACATCGACCGCGTCCTCAGCCACGCCCTCGATATCTGCCTCATCCTCAACCCGAGTGTGAACTCCTACCGCCGCCTCGACCCGCATTACGAAGCGCCCAACCAGATCAAGGCGTCCGCGACCGACCGAGGCTCCATGGTCCGCGTACCCATCGGAAACTCAAAATCAATGCGCGTCGAGGTGCGTTCCGTCGGTCCAGATGCAAATCCTTATCTGGTGATGTACTCGCTCTTCAAGACGGGCATCGATGGCGACGTTTCAGCCATCGACAACCTGCGCCAGGCGCAGCGCTACCTGCCCGACAATATCTACTCCGCCATTGATGACTTCACCAGCTCCGAGTGGGTCTCTGAGATCCTGGGCGCAGACGTGCAAGGCCGTTTCGCCGACCTGAAGCGCGCAGCCGCCGACCGATCCCCTCGCCAACTGGGCACCTTCGTCAAAGGTTCAGAAGTGCAGTATCACCACGAGGTCTACAACCAGGCACTCTGGAGCCTTTTCTAGACTGAGGCAACTGGTCCAAACCGAGAGCGGCTCATCCTTGATTGGGTGGGCCGCTCTCGGTTTCCGTCAATCACCTCCCATGCTTGACTTGCACCTTAAAGCATTTTCAGGAATGGTATAAAGGCGGGCTGCACCGCTGACTGGATTTTTCATCAAGAAAAATCCATCCTCGCGAAAGCTAGACACTCCACAGGATTCCTGAAAATGCTCTAGTCATGCAATCGAGGTTTCACGCTCGCTCGGGAATCCCTGGCCGGTATACCATCAAAGGTCAAAGGAATCTCCCCCGATGGAATCACCCATGTTGCGCGCGCGTCTCTTTTTGAATAAGCCAGCCCGTCTGATGGCCGGAGCCCTCCTCCTCGTGGCATTGCCGTGCACTCTCCCTGCCCAATCCGGCGGCATCCCTGCGGACCCTCAAACAAACCCGGTCACGCCCGCAGTCGCCACCACCGCGATCACGGTGAGCATCAACACTCTCGCCAATCGGCACCCCATCAGCCCCTACATCTACGGAGTCAATTTTCCTCCCAGCGCGGCGTATGTGACCCAGTCCGGCGCAACACTTGTTCGTTGGGGAGGCAATAACGCCTCCCGCTACAACTGGAAAATCAACGGCAAGAATATCGACGCCGATTGGTATTTTGAAAACTACAGCTGGGGTACGCCCGATTCCTCTACCTTTCTTTCTTCCATGTCTGCCGCTGGTGGCTCGCCCATCATGACCATTCCCATGCTCAGCTGGGTGGCCAAGGACCTCACCAGCGAAAGCTTTTCCGTCAAGAAATACGGCAAGCAGTGCTCGGTTGACCCCTATCGCAACGACGCCGGCAACGGCATGCTGCCGGATTGCTCCACCCCCTTGACCGGCAACGATCCGACCGACGCAAATACCGGGCTCCTCGATGCGCCCTCCGCGGGCGACCCCGTGGGCAGCGTCTATCGCAACCAGTGGATCCAGGCAATCGCCCCAAAATTTGGTACCCAGCCGCATTTCTACAACCTTGATAATGAACCCGATATCTGGGCCGGTACCCACCGTGACGTCCACCCCACCCCGACCGGCTACGACGAGCTTGCGGCGGCCATTGTCAAAGAGGGGCATTCCGTAAAAGCCTACGATCCTCTCGCTGTGCGCTTTGCACCGGTTTTCTGTTGCTGGTGGTTTTACTGGAACGGTGCCAACAGCAACGACAAGCCTGACCACGGCGGATTGGATTTCCTGCCCTGGTTGTTGAATGAGGTCTATTTCAATGACCTCGCTTCAGGCTCGCGTTCCCTGGATTTCTTCGACGTCCACGCCTACTTCAATGGCCCCTCAACCAACGGAATGACCACCGCACAAAAGCGTGCAGCCGCCCTTCGTGTGACCCGTGACTGGTGGGATTCGACCTATACCAGCGAGTCGGGTACAGTCAATCAGCCCTGGGCCACACAACTGCAGCCAAAGAAAACCGTCGCATTCGTCATTCCCCGCATGCGCGCTCTCGCTAACTCCATCTATCCCGGAACTCCCGTGAGTTTTACTGAGTGGAATGGCGCTCTCGCCGGCGAATCTGACTTTTCCACTGCCTTGGTTGACGCCGATGCCTATGGAATTCTCGGCCGCGAACGAATGGGTGCCGCCTCGCGCTGGACTGCCGCCCAGTCCACCACGCCCGCCTACGATGCCCTGCTGCTCTATCGCAATGCCGACGGCAAACACAACGGTTTTCAGACGCTCTCCGTCAAGGCCACCAGCAGTGCCAGCGCTAACCTGTTCAGCGTCTATGCCTCAACCAACCCGGTCGGCACCTCCATGACACTGATGGTAGTCAACAAAGACCCCGTCAACCAGGCCCAGGTTTCGTTCAACACAGCAGGTTTTCAGCCAACGCAAATGAAGAGCTACACCCTTTCTTCTCTGAAGCCAACCACCATCGTTCCGTCGGCCAGCAAAGCGTGGACTGCCACGCAGACCTTTGCCCCCTACTCAGCAACCCTCATCGTCGCTTCCGGCTCCACCACGCTCAAGCCAACCGTCGAGTGGGATCTCAATCCTGACACCCTCGCTGCACCAGCCTCCAGCTCCGTCACCATCGCGCCGGCCATCACTGCAGGAACAGGAACATTCAAACTGGCCAGCGTCAGTGCGACCGCTGGCCTGGTCATTTCCCTGACCAAACCCAACCTCACAGCCACAACACCCGGTCTGGTTACCATCAGAACGCCGTCTGCACCCGGACTCTACCAGTTCACCATCGCCGGCACCGACTCTGGAAATCTGGTGCAAAGCAAGCAAGGCTGGCTGCTGGTCGGCAACCCGGCTGCCTCCCTGACCAAGACCGGCGACAACCAGGTCGCCGGACAAGGGAAGCAGATTAGCCTCACGACGACGTTTGTTCCTGGAACATCCGGTGCCAGCGCTGGCAACGCCAGCATCCTGTTTTCGACTTCCGCAGGCGTGCTTTCTTCCCGGGTCGTTCGCACCAATTCGAGCGGAGCAGCCACCGTAACCCTCACCCTGCCTTCCGTGTCAGGCAAAGTGACCATCACCGCGCAAGCACCCATTCCGTGGGGCGGAGCCAGGGCGGTCTTTACCGCGACTGCCCAGTAACTCCAGTCAAAAGCTCAAAACCCGGAATTTCATCAAGCAGGTTCAGAGAGCGAGTCGTATCCCTGCTACCATCCTCGCATCAGCGTGTCCGTGCCTTTCGCGGTAACACGTACGGTCAGCTCTCATTTCTGTGAGGCATCCAATGCTTCGGTCTTTCTCTAACCCATATCTTCAATCCTTTGCTGCTCTGCTATGGGTCAGCGCATCCCTGTCGGCGCAGACGGTTGCCAACACACAGGTAAAACCCGCCCCCAGCTTTGGCCAGATTGCGCTTACCTTTGAGGCAAATCAGGGGCAGGATGAACCATCTGTCGATGCCCTGTCGCGCGGACCGGGATACACCCTGCTCCTGCGCCAGGGAACGGCTCAACTGTCGTTGACCCAGCGTCAGAGCGCCGAGCCAGACAAAACCGCCTCGGTCATGATGCGACTGCTCGGCGCAACCCACCATGCATTCATAAGCAAAGAGAACCAGGTCGCTGCAAAGGCAAACTATCTCATCGGCAACGACCCCTCAAAATGGCAACTCGCAGTGCCTAACTACGAGCGCGTGCGTTATCACGGCGTATATCCAGGCATTGATCTGGTTTATTACGGAAATCACCGCAATCTGGAGCATGACTTCGTCGTGTCTCCCGGAGCAGACCCGCGGCTGATTCGCATTGCCCTCGACGGTGCAAAGAGTGTACGTCTCGATGTGTCTTCCGGTGACCTTGTCCTGGCCACGGCTGCTGGCGATTTGCGTTTGAAGAAACCTGCCAGTTACCAGAAAGTCGGCGGCCAGCGTCGTGAAGTATCCTCCCGATATCAGATCGCAAGTGACGGCACAGTCGGTTTCACTCTTGCGCGCTATGACCACCATGCAACGCTGGTCATTGACCCGGAACTCAGCTACTCAACCATCAATGATGGCGCAAGCGGGTCGCTTGCAGTGGATGGTTCCCGATGCGCCTACATTACCGGCAGCCGCATGATTGGCGCTCCTGCCCATGCAGTCGTGATGATAATGAAGATGGACCCAGGCGGCTCGGCGCTCGCTTACATCACTTACTTCGGCGGCACCACAAATGACGGCGGGTCGGCCATCACCATCGATCAACAGCAGAACATCTATGTCACCGGGGTTACCTATTCCACGGATTTTCCGACAGTCACCCCATTTCAGAGTTCTCATAGCCCGTCCGTCACCGGCTTGAGCTTTGCTGACGCTTTCATTACCAAGCTCAATCCTCTGGGCAACAAGATCCTCTATTCAAGCTTTCTGGGCGGCACAAATGTGGAGTACCCCGGCGGAGTTGCCGTTGATAGCCAGGGTCGAGCCTATATAGCTGGCACCACCACCTCCAGCGATTTCCCCACCGTCGGCCCGCTGCAGAGCACGTTGCATGGGGCCTCCAATCTCTTCATCGCTGCCGTCAGCTCCGACGGCGCAAGCCTGCGCTACTCCACCTACCTCGGTGGCAGCGGGTCAGATGAGAGTCGCGGCATCGGCATCGATGCAGCCGGCGATGCCATCGTCGGTGGCATCACCAACTCCACCGACTTTCCCGTGAAAGGCGCCCTGCAAAGTACGCCGAAAGGCTCGCAGGAAACGTTCATCGCAAAAATCAACCCCACCGGTTCGGCGTTGGTTTACTCCACATACCTGGGCGGCTCAGACTATGACGAAATTGAATCAGTCACTGCCGATGCCAGCGGCAACGCCTACGCCGGTGGCTCCACTCTTTCCCTGGACTTTCCAACTTTTAACGCCCTCCAGCCGACTGTCCCAAACACGGGAGTTAACTCGTATGCAGCCAACCTGGCGGCCTATGCGTTTGTCACCAAAGTCAACCCAACTGGCTCCGCGTTCGTCTACTCCACCTATCTCGGCGACGACGGAAATATCCCCAATGACTGGTACCTTCACTCTAACTTTGATCATGGAAACCAGGCCTTTGGAGTCACCGTCGATGCTGCAGGAGACGCCTACGTCACCGGCTATACCTATGCGCTCAATTTCCCCGTCACCAGCGATGCCTTTCAACCACAGAACAACGGCTACATCTCTGACTGCGCCTCCAACGCCTTTATCACCAGGTACAGTCCAGGCGGCGACTCGCTCCTTTATTCCACTTATTTCGGAGGAGCAAGTGCGGGCCATGACGGTTCGGGTGTCGCCATCTGCGATGGCTCCGGAGGGGCAGTAGCCTACGGCATCGCCCTGGACCCCCTGGGAAACTTCTATATCTCCGGCACCGCCGGCTGGCCCAACAAGGGCTTTCCCCTCACCGGTGGTGCCTACAAGTACCAGACCAGCGACGGGAATCCATTTCTCGCCAAGTTCGCGGTCGTGCCCATGACCTCAACGACCACTTTGCTCACTGCCAGCACCAACCCCCAGGGCGTAGGCCAACCTATCGCCTTCGTCGCCACGGTCAAAACCAGTCTCGGCGCAGCTGAGACTACCGGACAGGTCTTCTTTGCCCTCGACGGTATCCACACGGCAACCGTCAATCTCAGCGCCGCTGGAACCGCCGTTTGGATCGCCAGCACCCTGTCTTCAGGCAACCACCAGGTCAGTGCAAATTACTCAGGCAGCATCACCATCCACGCCAGCGCATCCTCGGTCGCTGAAGTCATCGCTACCACCACAGCGCCCGTCATTTCTCCAGTTGCCGGTACCTACAACAAGGCGATCACCGTCACTCTCAAGCCTCCAGCGACAACTGCATCCATGTACTACACCACCAACGGCAGCAATCCAACGCCGACCTCGACCCCGTACACTGCGCCCTTGCTCGTGAACAAGTCTTTGACCATCAAAGCCATCGCTACCATGCCCGGGCGGGCAACCAGCAAGATCGCCTCGGCTGCATACGTCATCGATCCGCCTGCCGCTCCACCAACATTCACCCCCCCCGCCGGAATCTTCCCGACGCCCCTATCCGTGACTCTTCTGGATGCAACGCCGAGCGCAGCCATTCACTACACCATCAACGGCACCACCCCCACCACGGCGTCTGCCCGCTACTCCAGCCCAATTGCTGTCAAAGCCTCAGAAACCATCAAAGCGATCGCGATTGCCCCGGGCTTTCAGGCCAGTGCGGTGGCCACTGCGGCTTACCTCATCAAAACACCTGCAGCAACCCCGGTCATCTCTCCACCGGCAGGTCACTACACCACGCCGCAGATGATCACCATCAGTGACGCGACCCATGGGGCCAACATCTACTTCACACTCAACGGTACCGAACCGACCACCTCATCCCCCCGGTATGTCGGCTCATTCAGAGTGACCAGGGCTTTGACGATCAAGGCCATCGCCATCGCCAACGGATATCTGCAAAGCGCAGTCGCCACAGACGCCTACACAATTCCATAAGCGCTTAGAGCGTCTTCACGGAAAAGGATGTTGCCGGCACGAGGATTGAACGAGGATTGAACAAGGATTGAACAAGGATTGAATGGCCCACACAGATTTCCTTAGCTGGCGTTCATTTCCATGGGTGTACTCTATTGGGGTTCGCACGGATTTTCAGCACCTCTCGACACCTGTCGACCAAAGGAATTGCAGTCAGCCGGATGAGTACAGACGAGCCCGTCAGATTGAACGCAGACACTGCGAACGAAACCGGTCATCATGACGGCGAAATCGCGAAAAATGACCCAGCCTACCAGCCAATTGGACTGGATAGCCTGTTTCGCGACTACCTTCTAGACGGCGCATTTGATGAAATGCGCACGCCAGACGGAGGCATTCGTCCCCACTACCAGGCGCTCGTCGAGGCTCTCGCAAGCCTGCCTCCTGGAGAACTGCTGCGCCGGAAGCAGTCGGCAGACATCTCCTTCCTCACCCAGGGAATCACCTTTACCGTCTATGGGCGTGACGAGGGAACAGAGCGCATCTTCCCCTATGACCTGCTCCCGCGATTGATTAGCGCAGCCGAGTGGGACTTGATTGAACGAGGTCTGACCCAGCGCATCGCCGCCCTGAACCACTTCCTGCGAGACATCTACGGAGACGCAAAAATTCTCAACGACCGCGTCGTCCCCCGCGACATGGTCTATAGCTGCAAGCACTACCGCCGCCAGATGTGCGGTCTGGAAGTTCCGCGGAACGTCTATATCGCAGTGGTGGGTTCTGATCTTCTACGCCTCCGCTCTGGCGAATTCGTCGTGCTGGAGGACAACCTGCGCGTTCCCTCCGGCGTAAGCTACATGCTCGCAAATCGGCGGGTCATGAAGCGCACATTCCCGCAGCTTTTTCACAGCCAGGGTGTCCGGCCCATCGAGCACTACCCTCAGCTCTTGTTGAATACGCTCCGCTCCCTCGCCCCTGAGGGCCGCCCGGAACCGAACATCGTCCTCCTCACGCCCGGCGTCTACAACTCCGCCTACTTTGAACACACCTATCTCGCCCGCCAGATGGGCATTGACCTCGTCGAAGGCCGCGATCTCGTCACCCACGACAACATCGTCTACATGCGCACCACCGACGGGCTCAAACGCGTCGATGTCATTTACCGCCGTGTAGACGACGACTTCAGCGATCCGCTGATCTTTCGCGCAGATTCAACCCTCGGCTGCGCTGGGCTTTTCAATGCCTACCGCGCCGGCAATGTCACCGTCACCAACGCCTTCGGAACCGGTCTGGCTGACGACAAAGCCATGTACGCCTACGTTCCCCGCATCATCAAGTACTACCTGGATGAAGACCCGATCCTGAACAACGTGGAAACCTACCTGCTCACCGAAGAAAAGTCCAGGCAGCACGTCCTCGCCAACCTCGACAAACTCGTCGTCAAGGCGGTCGGCGAAAGCGGTGGATACGGAATGCTCATCGGTCCCCACGCCTCCGTCAAGGAGCGCGAAGAGTTTGCCCGCGCCATCGAGGCAAATCCACGCAATTACATCGCCCAGCCCACGCTCGATTTCTCCCGCGCTCCTTGCCTCTTCGGCAGCCACATTGAACCCCGCCACGTCGACCTGCGGCCTTACATTCTCTTCGGAGACAAGGTCAACATCGTCCCGGGTGGCCTCACCCGCGTGGCCCTGCAAAAAGGCTCACTGGTCGTTAACTCTTCCCAGGGCGGCGGCAGTAAAGATACCTGGGTGCTCGAAGAATAGTCAGTCAACTTTGCTTCTACGAGTGACTCGCCTTGGATTGCACGGGAAATGCCCTTCCTCGCCGGCTGGGCTTTCGCAAAAGAGACCCCGGAGTTTGGAGTAAGCACACATGCTTTCACGCGTTGCAGACAGCCTCTACTGGATGAGCCGCTATCTTGAGCGAGCCGAAAATACTGTGCGCCAGCTTGACGTAACCATGAGCCTGCTCCTCGATGCGTCGGAGACCAGCGCGGATACCCGCTGGAAACGGCTTTTGACCTCCCTGGGCGATCCTCCGGGAGTGGAATGGAACGGCGATATCGATGAGATGGCCCGGAATCTCGTCTTTGACAGCACCAATCCCGCGTCCGTGACCACATGTCTCAATTCCGCCCGCGAAAATGCCCGGCAGGTCCGCGAAGAAATCAGTTCAGAGCAGTGGCAACGCCTCAACCGGCTCTACCACCAGATGCACTCTCCCCAGGCGCAGGCCCAGTTTCAAGCCAACGTGAATGACTTCCTGGCCAACATCGTCGATGGCATTCACCTCTTCAAAGGCGTCAGTGATACCACCATGATTCACGGGGAGGGATGGCAGTTCATTCGTCTCGGACGCTATCTGGAGCGCGCTTACGCCAGTGCCACCCTGCTGGAGGTCTACCAGGAAAGCCTGCTCGACCTGCCGGAACGCGAGCACTCCGGCTATCAATATCTTGAACTCGTGGGTCTGCTCCGCTGCTGCACTTCCTTTGAGGCGTATTGCCAGGTCTACACTGCAGACCTGACTCCCGACCGCATCCTCGAGTTTCTGCTCCTGAATCGCGATTTTCCCCACGCACTCCGCTACTCCATCGACGGCGTTCGGCAATCGATCGACGCAATTCAATTGAGCAGTGGCAGACGCCCGCCAGAGGAGTTGCTGTCCACCGCCGGCAGGCTGCATTCCATGCTGCGGTATACCACCATCAACGAGATTCTCGACGGCAATCCTGGAGCGTTTCTGCACTCCATTCGCGAGCAATGCAAACAGATTCACGAGTTGATCTACCGCTATTACGTTCAATATTCCATTCAGTCGGCACTCGCCGTTTAATCCGGCTGAGTGGTGAATAACCCTCGACAGTCGTTCCGGCCAATGTGACCGAACAAGGGGCAGGCATGAATTTCTACTCAATCCGGCATCTCACTCGCTTCCGCTACCAGCGGCCCGTCAGCGAGAGCATCATGGAGACCCGCATGCATCCGCGCTCTGACCAAAGCCAGAGGTGCCTGTCTTTCTCTCTTTCTGTCAGCCCGCGCTGCCGCGTGTTCAGCTATCGCGATCACCACGGCAACAATGTCCAGCATTTTGACATTCCCGGCGAACATGACCAGCTCGTAATCATCGCCGAGTCGCTGGTCGAGCAGCAGATTGAAATGGACGTACCAGCCTTTCTCGCGCCCGATGCCTGGGCCGCTCTGGATGCCATGGTTCATGAAGGGGACTACGGCGAGATGCTGCTCCCAAGCACTTTTGCACAGCCCACACCCGCCCTCATGGCCCTGGCGCACGAACTGAATGTGGTCAGGCGCGACGACCCGCTCATGGTCGTCCACGAACTCAACAAGCGCATTTACGAGTACTTCGAATATGTGCCCCGCTCAACGCGCGTCGATTCGCCGATTGACGAGGCCATCGCCAGCCGGCAAGGCGTTTGTCAGGATTTCGCCCACACCATGATTGCCCTGCTTCGCCACGTCGGTATTCCCGCCCGCTACGTCAGCGGATATCTCTACCGAGGCCGAGAAGACCACGATCGCTCCACACCAGATTCCTCCCACGCCTGGGTCGAGGTACTGCTCCCACATCTGAACTGGGTCGGGTTCGATCCAACCAACGACCTCATCGCCTACAACCGCCATATCCGCACCGCCGTCGGCCGCGACTACTCCGATGTTCCACCAACGCATGGCATTTTCCGCGGCAAGACCGAGAGCGAGCTCTACGTCGCTGTCCACGTTGAAGCCAGCATGGAGCCTCCAGCCCTCGACCGCAAACTTCCCATTCCAGATGATTGGTCGGTCCTCGTTGAGCGAGCCCAGCAGCCGCCAGATCGCCCCCTGTCTGTCACCGACGTCCAGCAGATGCAACAGCAGCAGTGAGCAGGCTCGGGCCGTCTTCGTCGTCTCAAGTAGCCGACGACAGGCTTCAATCCAGGCCTCGCATGTCAACCGTCATCAGGAATCCTTTTCCGGGATTCCGCAAAATTAACCCAGGGTTCCTGCACCTGATCAAATTGAATTGCCAACAGAACGTGAATCGCTGAAGAATTCCTGTTGAATCCTGACAGAAATTCCGGCAATATAAGGGCACCTATCGCGCGGGAAGGTTCCCAGCCCTACCTCAACTGGAACCCCCAACGAACAAGATCATCTCGATTGCTTCTACCGCTCTGAACGCCTTTGCAGCACTTTTGTTAACGGAATACTTTTGGAGGAATACCGTGAAACGATCCCAACTGGGAGCGATGCTTCTTTGCATCCTCTTCGCGTGTACTGTTGCTTTCGGCCAAACTGCCACCACTTCTTTGCGAGGCGTCGTCAAAGATCCCGCCGGGGCCCTCATTCCCGGTGCCACAGTCACCATCCTCGATCAGTCCACGGGCAGATCCTCCGCCGCGACCTCGGGCGCTTCAGGCCTCTATCAGTTTCCGCAGATTCCCCCCGCCCATTACCTCATCACCGTCTCGGCCTCCGGCTTTGGCAACGAATCAAAGACCGCCGAGCTGCTGGTTAACCAGCCCGCCACCATTGATTTCAATCTGGCTGTGCAATCCAGCGCCGTCACCGTTGACGTGACTGCCTCGGCCCAGACCCTCAATACCTCGGATGCAACCATCGGCAACTCGGTGGGCAACGAGATGATTGAGGCGCTGCCCCTCGACGGCCGCGAACCAGCCGCCCTCCTCAGTCTCCAGCCCGGAGTCCTGTTCCTCGGCCAAAATCCAAGCGATGCCGGCGCAGATGGACGACAGGGCGCCGTTTCCGGCAGCCGCTCTGATCAGAGCAGCATCACCATCGATGGCATCGACGACAATGACTCCGTCAACGGCTTCGCTTTCGAGGGTGTGCTCCGTTCCACGCTTGATTCCACCGAAGAGTTCCGCGTCACCACGTCCAATAGCGGCGCAGACGGTGGCCGCTCCTCTGGCGCTCAGATCTCGCTCATCACCAAGAGCGGCACCAACAAATTCCACGGTGCGTTGTACGAATACCACCGGCCCTCAAACACCGTCGCCAACGACTGGTTCCTGAAGCAGTCCCAGATTTCATCCGGCCTGAAAAACCGCCCGACCAAATATATTCAAAATGTCTTCGGTGGCAGCGTCGGCGGGCCAGCACTTCGCGACAAACTCTTCTTCTTCTTCAACTATGAGGGCCAGCGCATCGCCACCAACGAAGCCGTCACAACGGCGGCGACCCCCTTCTCAAGCTTTACCAAAGACAAGTCACTTCGCTATAAAGCGGTAGACGGTTCCACCCAGACATTGACCACGGCACAGATCGCGACCCTCGACGCAGGCTGCACCCTTTGCGTCGCCCCTGGCGTCGATGATGCCCTGATCAGCTACCTTGCCCCCGAGCCATACGCCAACGGCTCGTCCCAGGGCGACGGCCTCAACTACGGCTCCTACACCTTCAGCTCGCCGCGGCCCAAGACGTTCAACACCAGCATCGCGAAAATCGACTACAACCTGAACAGCAAAAATCACCTGTTCGTCCGCGGAAACCTGCAAAAGGATCTGCGCGGCGATCTGGTGAACCTGCCCGGCCAGCCCCCTTCAAATTCTCACAACGACAATACCAAGGGCATCGCCTTCGGCCACACCTTCATGCCCACATCAAACATCGTCAACGATCTTCGCTATGGCTATATCCGTCAGGGGTATTCAGATTCAGGCATCGGGCAAGGCGACTATGTGACGATTCGCTTCTTCACCCAGCCCACTGCGCAAACGCGGAGCACGATCCTCAGCGTACCCACCCACAACATTACCGATTCGTTCACCTGGACCAAGGGTAATCACACCCTCCAGATTGGTGGAGGTTGGAACAGCACTCTCAACAACAACGGCTCCAACGGTGGCTCGTTTTCAGGAGCCAGCACCAATCCTTTCTGGCTCGGCGGCAAGCCACCACAGCCTACCGATGTCGGCTTGCCAGCCGTCGATCCCGGCTCGAAGAACGACTACGCCGTCGCTTACTCCACCATCGTTGGCGATATTCCCCAACTGAACGGCGTTTACAACTACAAGGTTTCCAGCCCGACGACTGCTTCCCTGCTTCCTGACGGCTCCTTCATCAACCGTCATTTCCAAACCAACTCGTTCGAATACTACATCCAGGACAGTTGGCGGCCGAGGCCAAACCTGACCATTACTTTTGGCATCCATCACTCCCTGCTCCAGACGCCCTATGAAACCAAAGGCCAGCAGATTGCCCCGACCGTCGACACCCATAAGTGGTTTGTCGATCGCGCCGCAGCAGCCAAAACGGGTACCTCCAACCAACCTGATCTCACTTTCTCGCCCATCGGCAAGGCCAACGGCAAGCCGGGCTTCTGGCCTAAGCAAAAGCTGAATATCGCTCCACGCTTTTCAATCGCCTACTCGCCTGATGCCAAGACCACAGTTCGCGCCGGAGCCGGCATCTACTTTGACCACTATGGGGCGGCACTCGCACAGCGTTTCAGCCAGCGTGGCTCCTTTGGTTTGAGCACGGGCTTGTCCAATCCCGCCTCCATCCAGGGCTATCTCACCTCGCCTCGGTTCACCGGGCCGCACGATCTACCCAATATTCCCCTTGGCACCATCGCCCAGAACGAGACATACCCCTACACCCCGAGCGACGGAAACTTCCTCATCACCTGGGGCATCGACAACAAGCTCAAGACACCGTATGCAGAGGCCTTCGACTTTTCACTCCAGCGCGAACTCCCGGCTGGCTTCACCATCGAGGCCAACTATGTCGGCCGCCTGGGAAGACACCTCCTGCAGCAACTCGATCTCGCCGAGCCCGTCAACCTCGTCGATCCCAAAGGCGCAGGAGACTACTACCAGGCTGGTGCTGAGCTCTCTGCTGATGCCGACAAGAACGGCGGCAACTACGTTCTTGGGCCCGGCGCAATTCACGTACCTACCATCAAGTACGTTGAAGATGTCTTTCCCCAGATGGCCAATCTTGACTACGTTGGAGAAACTGCGACCGACGGTATGTACAACAACGAGTGGGCTGCCAACCGCTACTCCTTCGGTGCCACCCAGTCCATTTTCGACGTCGATGCAGCCTGCTACTACGGCTGCCCCAATGGAACCCAGTTCTGGCAGCAGCAGTTTTCCTCCCTCTACGCCTGGTCCACCATTGGCCAGAGCTACTACAACGCCCTGCAACTGGTGCTGCGCCATCCCAGCAGCCATGGCCTCAACCTCGACTTCAGCTACACCTTCTCAAAGTCCATGGACATGGGCTCTGACGTCGAGCGCGGCGGCTACGGCTACGGCGCTATCCAGAACAGCTTCCACCCCGAATACAACCGCTCCATCTCTGACTTTGATACCAAGCACCTGGTCTCGGTCGATTGGGCCTATCGCCTTCCTGTCGGTCGGGGTCAGACTCTGCTCGGCACCGCCAACCACGCCGTCGATACCATCATCGGCGGATGGCAGCTTGCTGGCATTGCCCGGTTGACAAGCGGTCTCCCCTTCAGCGTGAACGAACCCGGCTGGACGACAAACTGGGAGCTCGAATCCTGGGGCGTGAAGACAGCTCCAGTAAAAATGCGCAAGCACATCGACGCAAACGGTACCCCTCAGATCTTTGACAATCCCGATGCAATCAACGCGGGCGTCAGCAACGGCGGCCCCATACGCCTCACCTATCCAGGCGAAGCCGGCCAACGCAACACCTTCCGCGGCGATGGCTATGCGAATGTCGATGCCTCACTCAACAAGAACTTCAGTCTCGGCGAGTTTGGCAAGATGCGCTTCGCCTGGGATGTCTTCAACGTTGCCAATTCGCACCGGTTCGATGTCTACAGCATCGGCACTGGCCTCACCTATGGGTCGCTGGGCAAGTACAGCTCTGAACTCGGCGGCAACTCACCCTTCCGCCACATGCAGTTCAGCCTGCGCTACGACTTCTAGAGCGGCCCACTCAACGTATCCTCACCGCGCCGGTGGAGACACTCTCCGCCGGCGCATTTTCGTTCTTTCTGCTCTTCCGACGTCACCCCTTGCTTTGCAACTCCTCCGAGGACCCACCGCCCCGATGAATCCCAAATCCTTTCAGTGCCTCCCCGCCGTTCTCCTCTTCTGCCTCGCTCTGGCCAACGCCTCCGCCTCTGCCCAGGCCCCTCCCCTCCCCGCTATCACTCTCGATGAATTCCTGAACACCACCGAAATCGCCGGAGCCCGCATCTCTCCCGACGGCACCGCCGCCGTCATCGGAACCGAGAGCCCCGATTGGAAGGCGGATACCTACCGCCACACCCTCTGGCTCTGGACGGCGAACGATGGCCTGCGCACCTTGACCCAGTCCGGCTCAGACGAGGACGCCGAGTTCAGCCCTGACGGCAAATGGATCGCCTTTCTCTCCGACCGCCCCATCGTGGGTGCTGCTGACGACGATGAAAAACCCGCCGAGCCAGCCGCGTCAGCCGCGGGGGATGCAAAGCAGAGAGCCCTCGATGGCCATCGAAGTTCAGAGGACTCCGGCGAAGACAAGACCACCCGCCTCTGGCTCATCTCCCTCGCCGGCGGCGAAGCGCAGCCACTTTTTCGCGAAAAACTCGATGTTCATGCCTTCGCATGGTCCGCCGATGGAAAGTCGATCTTTTTTTCCGCTGCCGCTCCACTCCCTCACGACCAGGAAGCTACCCAGAAGGAGCAATGGAAAGACGTCATTCGCTGGCGTGAACAAGAACGCGGCGACCTGCTCCTCGCTCTGCCCGTTGCCGCTGCCCTCACTCACACCGCAGCAGTCCCCATGGCGCATCCGGCTTCCCTTGACAAATCGCAAACCAAGTCCGCAAACGCCGAATCGAAGTCAGACGATCCGGCATTGCCTCTGCCATCTGGGGCGACAACGCTCGCAAAAATCAGCCTCGAAATCGCCGAAATCGCGCCCTCCCCAGACGGAAAATCCCTCGCCTGGCTCACCAACTCCATCAGCCACCGCATGGAGAATCCCGCCGATACCGAAGTCTTTCTTCTCCCCGCTGCAGGCGGCAATCCCCGCCAGTTGACCCACAACAGCGCCCTCGAAGCAGGCCTCCGCTGGTCGCCCGACAGCAAATTCCTCCATTTTGCCGTGAAAGCAGCAGGCGGCTCACTGGAGGGCAAGTATCAGGATGTCCAGGGCCGCCTCTATCGACTCAATCCGGCCTCTTCGTCTGAAAACATCCCTGTCGAGCGCCTGGGCGCAAACTTCGTCGGTTCATTCGATGACTTTGCTTTCCTCCCCAGTGGCCAGTTGGTTGCTCTCGGATTGAAGGGAACGGCACAGCAGCTCTACACCATCGACGGACCCAAAGCCACCCCTCTCCCCGCCCTGCCCGGAACCTATGCCTCAATCTCGGTCCCCACAACAGGCAGCAGCCTGCTCGTCCGCTACTCCGCCATCAACCAGCCAGCCCAGGTCTACCTGGCCCCGGATGCCTCCCATCCAGACAAGCTCACGGCGCTCACCCAACTCAACCCAATCTTCGCTGAACGCCAAAAGCCAGCCTGGATCCCCTACACCTGGAAAGCCCCGGATGGCGTCAGTGTCGAAGGCGTCTTGATCTTCCCCATCGGCATTTCCCCAGGTTCGCCCGCTGCCCGGCATCTCCGCATGCTCACATTCATTCACGGCGGCCCAGCCGATGCTGACGGAAACCGCTTCGGCGCAGATTGGTATGACTGGGCAACCATGGCTGCCACGCAGGGCTGGCTGGTATTCCGCCCCAACTACCGGGGCTCAACCGGCTACGGTGACGAATTCATGCTCCAGATCGCCCCCCGCCTGGTCTCAAAACCAGGGGAGGATATCCTCGCCGGCGTCGATGCCCTGGTCAAGGATGGCTACGCCGATCCCGAAAAACTCGCCATCGGCGGCTACAGCTACGGCGGCTACATGACCAACTGGCTCATTACCGAAACCACGCGCTTCAAAGTCGCTGTCACCGGCGCCGGAGCCGTCGAACACGCCGCCAACTGGGGTAACGACGACGTCACTTTCGACGATGCCTGGTACCTCAACGGCATGCCGTGGCAAACACCTGCCAACTACCAGAGCGAAGCAGCCCTCTTCCGCATGAATCGGGTCAAGACTCCCACCCACATCGTTCAGGGCTCCAGTGACGTCCGAGTCAGCTATCTTGAGGGCGTTACTCTCGAGCGGGCACTGCAGCAACTCGGCATTCCCCACCATTTCCTCGTTTTTCCAGGCGAGGGACACTCCCTCGGAAACAATCCCTGGCATGGCTATATCAAGCTCCGCGAAGAACTCCTGTGGCTCGACAACTACATCGGCAAATAGGCGAACCGCAGATTCATCTCCACCAGGTCGCGTAAGCTAAAGGCAAGAGGCGTCCGAAGGGCCTCTGAACTTTCAGAAGCCGCACGACCGTTTCTGCGTCTAACAGGAGTATCCCCACAGGGCTGAAGCCATGAATGATGTCGAAAAGTCTCGCGAAGCAGCCCGGCAGGAGTCCTTCCGTCTCACCCTGCTCAACGCCCATCGCACCATCGCGTTCAGTGAGACAGTGCGCCTCGCCATTGATAGCTTCCGTTCAAGTAAAGCCCGTTTCATGCTCACCGCCCTGGGAATGGTCATCGGTTCGGCATCCGTCATTCTGGTTGTGACCATCGGCCTCACCGGACGAGACTACGCCCTCGGCCTCATCGAAAAAATCGGCACCAACATGGTAGAGCTGGAATACTCCGGTGGTGGCGCCACCGGAACAGAAAGCACCGTATACAACGATTACCTCACCCGCGACGATGAACGCGCCGTCGTCGCCCAGGTTCCCAGTGTCCAGTTTTCCTCACCCGTGCTCGAAATGCATGACCGCATCAGCTTCGGCGGCGGCGTGGTAAAAGACACCCTGGTGCTCGGCGTTGTGCCCCAGTACCAGCAGGTCCGCAATCTCATCGTCACCGATGGCCGCTTCATGGACGACGAAGACGAAAACGCCCACATCAAGTGCGCTGTCGTTACCATCCCTTTTGCCCAGCAGATGTTCGGCTCCGCCGACGCTGCCGTAGGACAGACATTTCAGATCAGCGGCATCCCCTTCACCATCATCGGTACCTTCAAGGAAAGCGTGGACGATTTTGGCCAGTCGGAAATCACCGACAACACCATCCTCATCCCCTACTCCGTAGGCCGCTACTTCACTGGCACCGATAATGTAAAGCAAATCTACTTCTCCCTCCGCAGTATGGACGACGTTCCAGATGCCTCGGTCAACATCGTCCGCATCGTCAAGGCCCGTCACAAACCAAATTCGGTCTACAAAACCACCAATCTAAAAGAACTGCTCACCACCGCCGCTCTCATCGCCAACGGCCTCACCGCCGTCCTCATCGCCGTCGCCATGGTCACCCTCGCCGTCGGCGGCGTCGGCATCATGAACATCATGCTCGCGAACGTGCGCGCCCGCATCCGCGAAATCGGCATCCGTAAAGCCCTCGGCGCAACCTCGCGCGAAATTCGCCTGCAATTCCTCACCGAAGCCGTCATGATATCGCTCGCCGGCGGTATCGTTGGCACCTTGATAGGACTTGCCCTGCCCCTCTCCGTCCACTTGTTGAGCAGCTACGCCATCCCCATTTCCCCCTGGTCAATCGTCGCCGCGCTCGGCGTTTCCCTCGTTGTGGGGGTTATCTTCGGCACCGTACCCGCCACCCGTGCAGCTCAGATGGACCCCGTCGAGGCGCTTAAATATGAATAGAAAAGACCTGCCGCCCGACCCAGACCCGTCGCGCGAAGACGAAGCGCAACCCTCAGGCCCAAACCTCTGGGTCCTCTATGCATTCCTTGCCCTGGCTCTCCTCGCCGCGATGGGTGTGGCTGCCCTCATCGTCCGCCCGTTCTATCAGCGCCTTTAACGACTCCAGCGCCCGCAACAGATCCCGCGACAGTCGTTGACACCGACACTCCAACGCGTCGTTCAGGTTCAAGCATCTCCACCTGCCAAAGGCTCGCGGAAAACGATTTCGTCCTCGCCCCGCTTCCGCCGCTCATGCGCTTGCATCCCGCGCGTCCTGCTTTCAGGTATTTCCTGCACCCGTACCACCCTGCTCAAGTACCATCCTGCTCAATCCGTCTGCCGCCCGTCGCCCGCAGGTCACTCACTTTGCAGGGCAATGTTGAGTTTTGCCCCACCGCCACGTAGATATATGCCCGGGAAACAGTCTTTTCCAATCGAAGGATGAGCCTGAAGGTTGTAGAGTAGTTGTGCTTTGGAAGGCTCCTTTGTTTTTTTGATTTTGGGAGATTTTATCAGCCGTCGAGGTGGGGGGAATGTGGGAATCGGTATTTTCGATTTCCATATTTCCTCTACCTGTTTTTGTTTTTCGTTTTGTTTTCATCCTGTCT
>JANYDG010000100.1 GCA_025359885.1 Acidobacteriota bacterium | reverse complement strand
CCATGCCAAAGGGCAGCGCGGCGATGGGCAGGGTGTTGCCGCGGGAGAAGGCCGGGGTGGAATCGGTGCCCTGGAGGATGTTGACGGCGTCTACGAGGGTTTTGAAGCGAGGGGCAGATTTGGCTGGCTGATTTTGGTTTGGCGAGGCGGGGCCGCTGGAGGCCTGAGCTGGACTTTCGCTAGTCTCGCTCGCGAGTGCGGAGCCGATTGCAGCGAGGCTGGAGGTTTTGAGAAAGCTTCGGCGGCTGGGGAGAGAGTTTTTTCCTATTTTGAAGTCGGCCAAGGGTCCCCTTTTTTATGGCGCGACACCTGGAGTCTGCCAATGGATGGATGGTGCGCGCGTCACAAATTTAATCGACAAGACCCTTGGGGCAGAAGCGGTGCTGGCGGGATGGGGTGCGAAGTTCGGCGTGGTTGCAGCCTTCCGATGAGAGATGACCTTTTCGGAATGTGGGATGGTTGTCCACAATCTGCATCAATCGCTGGTTGGCCGTACAATAGGTGGAGAGAGTTTATTTACGAATGTCATTGAATGGTTATCCAACGCGTCCTTCCCGTTCGCACGGTTTTCGCTCGTTGTTCAGCATGTTTTCGAGTGATCTGGCGATTGATCTTGGCACGGCCAACACACTCGTATTTGCGGCGGGGAAGGGGATCGTGGTCAACGAGCCCTCTATCGTTGCGATCAACAAGAACACTGGCGAAGTCGAGGCCGTAGGCAAAGAGGCCAAGGACATGCTGGGCCGGACGCCGGGCAACATCGTTGCTATCAAGCCGATGAAGGACGGTGTCATCGCTGACTTCAAAGTCACCGAGAAGATGCTGAATTACTTTATTCAAAAGGCGCACAACCGGAAGATGCTGGTGCATCCGCGGATTGTCATTGGCGTGCCGTCAGAGATTACGCAGGTTGAAAAGCGTGCGGTTGAGGATTCGGCGTACCGGGCCAAGGCGAGCGAAGTGTATCTGGTGGAGCAGGCGATGGTGGCGGCAATTGGCGCGGGGTTGCCGATTACCGAGGCTTACGGCAACATGGTGGTCGATATTGGCGGCGGAACGAGTGATATTGCTGTGATTTCGCTGTCGGGCATTGTGTATTCGCGGTCGGTGAGGATGGCCGGGAACCAGATGGACGAGGCGATCACCAACTATCTGAAGCGGAAGTACAACCTGCTGATTGGCGAGCGGACGGCCGAGCAGATCAAGATTGAGATTGGCTCGGCGTATCCTCTGGACAAGCCGCTGACGATGGAGATCAAGGGCCGTAACCTGATTGAGGGCGTGCCGAAGACGATCACGATTGACGATACGGAGATTCGCGACTCGCTGGCGGAGTGCATTGCGGTGATTGTGAACGCGATCCGGGTGGCCCTAGAGCGGACGCCGCCGGAGCTTTCAGCGGATATTTCGGACCGTGGCATTGTGCTGACGGGTGGCGGAGCGCTGATCAAGAATCTGGACAAGCGGATTCGCGAAGAGACGGGGCTGCCGGTTTCGGTGGCGGATGACCCGCTGGCCTCTGTGGTGCTGGGAACCGGAAAGATGCTGAGCGATTTCCGGCTGCTGCGCAAGATCAAGATTGACTAAGAATGAGTGTGGAGTGTGATGTGTGAAGTGTGAGAAGCGGGTGTCACACTGCGCACTTCACGCGTCACACTAGTCGAGTATGGAATCCTTTTTTAGCCGGTATCGCAATCTGGTTGTGCTGCTGGCGGCTTTGCTGCTGCAGGTGATTGGCCTGGCGGTGCAGGTGAGGAAGACTGTGCCGGTGGAGGCCTCTGGGGTGCCGGGGGCTGGGTTGCGGGAGGGCCGCAGCGTGCAGTTGATTCGGCTGTGGGCGGCGGATATGGTGACGCCGTTTGAGCGCGGGATTCACGGGACCGGGCAGGGACTGACTGGCTTGTGGACCAACTATCTGGACCTACGCCATACTCGCGATGAAAACAGGGAACTCCAAAAGACAATTGACCGGCTGAGGCTGGAGCAGGCAACGCTGCTTGAGGATGCGCGGCAGGGGCAGCGGCTTCAGACACTGGAGAAGTTTCGCGAGGGGTATATCTATGCAACGACGCCGGCGCAGGTGATCGGCACGAGCGGGAGCAGTCAGTCGCATGTACTGTGGCTGGACAAGGGCGCGGACAGCGGTCTGAAGCCGGATATGGCGGTCATTACCGGGGACGGGATTGTGGGCAAGCTGCGAGATGTTTTTGAGCACACATCGCAGGTGCTGGTGATCAATGACCAGACGAGCGGGGCTGGTGTGGTGCTGGCAACGACGCGGATTCGGGGAATTCTGCGGGGAAATGCAGCGGGTCAGCCGCAGGTGATCAATATCCTGGCGGACACGCGGATACTGCCGGGCGAACCGGTGTTGACGGCTGGTGGAGACCAGATATTTCCGCGTGGGTTGCCGGTGGGCGTGGTGGAGCGGGTTGAGCGGGACCGGGAGCGGGGCTCGTTTATCAACGTGATCGTGAAGCCTGCGGCGAAATTAGACAATCTGGACGAAGTGCTGGTGATTACCGCTCTGGACGCGCGACTCTCGCCGCAACAGATGGCGGATTTGACGACGAGTGAGGAATTGAAGGGCGCGGAAGTGGCGGCGGATATCGAGCGGAAGAAGGCTGCAGCGGAGATGGCTGAGCGGCTGCCGGGACTGGTTGACCCGAATGCGCCCGTGCCTGCGACCGCGAAGGACGCGAATGGAAAGCCGATTGCTCCGGCGATTGATCCGAAGACGGGGCAGCCTGTGCCGGTGCCGCCGGTGATTCCAAAGGCGCTTCCGGCGAAGCATCCGGACCGATTTTCGCCGGGTGGAGTGAGCACAGGTGGGGCGAATCTGGGTGGAGTTGATGCCGGGTCGCCTGGGGATTCCGGAGCGGACGCAGCGCCGGTTGCTGCCCCGGTAGGGGTGAAGCCGCCGGTTGCAAAGAAGCCGCTGACCGCGCCCGGAACTGCGACCAAGCCCGGAACTGCGGCCAAGCCCGGAACTGCGACCAAGCCTGGGGTGCGGACGGGTGGGGCTGGCGGTATGAAATCGCCCGCGCCCAAGCCGGCGAAGCCGAAGAACGGGGTGCAATAGTGGCTCAGGTGTTGACCCCGGACTACCGGCGCGATCTGGAGATCAGGCGCTATCCGACGTACATCTACATTCTGGTGCCACTGGCGGCGCTGGTTTTGCAGGCATGGCTGCCGCGGCTGATTGGCCGGTTTGCGTACATGGACCTGCCGCTGCTGGTGACGATCTACTTTGCGTTGAACCGGCGAAGCCCGATTCACGGGACTGTGCTGGGGGCGGTGCTGGGGATGGCGCAGGATGGTCTGACGGCACGCGCGGTGGGGATTCACGGGATTGCGAACACGGTTTGCGGTTTTTTGGCGGCGTCGATCGGGATTCGGATTGTGGTGGAGAACAACCTGATACGGATGGTGCTGAACTTCATGTTTTCGCTGCTGGCGAGCGCGATGGTGGTGTTTATTACGCGGGTGCTGCTGGGGCTGGAGTTTCAATGGAACTGGCTGGATGAGTTGTTGCGTGCGGCTGGTAATGGGGCGATCGGGCTGGCGCTGTTCCCGTTGCTGGACCGGACGCAGGCGAGGGATTGAAGGGCAGGGATCAGGGGTCAGGGATCAGGGATCAGGGGTCAGGGGTCAGGGATCAGGGAGTCGGTGGGACGTATCTCGGATGGGGCCAGTTTGGGACAGCCGGAATGGTTGATCGTTCTTCCAAGAGCGAAGTGGAAGTATTCTGGGTTGAGCGGGAGTCACAGATTTATGGTGCCGGATCGGGTTAATCGCGACGAAAAGCTGCCGATGTTGAAGTTGACGTTGGTGCAGTACGGCATTTTGGTTATGATGCTGGTGCTGACGGCTGGGCTTTGGCGCTTGCAGGTGCTTGGCGGGGATAGCTGGCGGATGCTGGCGGAGCAGAACCGCATTCGCAAGGTGCCTGTGCTGGCTGCGCGAGGCAAACTGCTGGACCGCGATGGGCGTCTGCTGGTGGATAACTACCCGTCGGTTTCATGCTTTCTGGTACGGGAGCAGAACCGTAATATCGACAATGATTTGCCATTGATTGCCAAGGGATTGAATCTGGACCTGGAGCAGTTGCGTGCGACGTTGCATCGTTACCGTTTGGCGCCGGGATACCAGCCGATTCCTATCAAGCAGGATATTTCGCCGGATGAGCAGGCGTTTATTGAGGCGCACCGGAACGAGTTGCCGGAGCTGGAGACGATTGACGAGGAGCGGCGGCTGTATCCGAGGGATGGGTTTGCGGCGCACCTGATTGGGTATGTGGGTGAAGTGAGCGAGGAAATGCTGAACAACTCGGCTTATGCGTATTACGAGCCGGGCGACGTGGTGGGTATGGCCGGCGTGGAGAAAACCTACGACGAACTGCTGCGAGGGCAGGATGGTTCGATGGATGTGATTGTCGATAGCCACGGGCGGGAAGTTGGTCGGCGCGGGATTCAATTGGCGACGCCGGGGCAAGACCTGAAGTTGACCATTGATAACGATGTGCAGCGGGCGGCGGAGCTGGCGCTGGGCGACGCGAATGGCGCGGTGGTAGCGATGGACCCGCGCAATGGGGAGATTCTGGCGCTGGTTTCGCACCCGAGCTACGACCCGAATGCATTTGCGGTGCGGATTGGGCGGGCGGAGTGGAGCAAGCTGGTGACGGACCCGAACCATCCGCTGATGAACAAGGCGATCCAGGACCAGTTGGCACCAGGATCGACCTTCAAGATCATCATGTCGGTGGCCGGATTGCAGGAAGGGGTGGTGCAGAATATGCACGTGAACTGCGCCGGTGGCGGCTCATTTTACGGACACTTTTTCAAGTGCGACAAGCATCACGGGGTGCTTGGAGTGGAGCAGGCGATTCCACTGAGCTGCGACACGTTTTTCTATGCAGTGGCGGAGCGGCTGGGAATTGACACGATTGCGAAGTATGCGACGCAGCTGGGGATTGGTTCAAAGACGGGGATTGACCTGCCGAACGAGATGGCGGGGATTATGCCGTCGACGCAGTGGAAGATGAAGAACTACCACGAGAAGTGGTATGCGGGTGAGGCGATTTCGGTGGGAATTGGGCAGGGAGCGGTGGCGGTGACTCCTCTGCAACTGGTGCGGGCGCTGAGTGGAATTGCTTCCAATGGTCACCTGGTACGGCCGCATGTGGTGGATCCGGGGCAATTGAAGCCGGAGTTCCGGCAGGCGGTGCTGGATAGTTTTCCGGGGATGGGTGATCGGCAGGTTGCTCTGAATTCTGACACATGGATGACGGCGACCGAGGGTATGGCGGCGGCGACGACGACGGGTACTGCTGCTGCGGCGCATCTCGATGGGATTGATTTTGCCGGGAAGACGGGTACGGCGCAGGTAGTTGGTGGCGGCGATACGCATACCAAAGGTGGCGCCCGCACTCCAAATGCGTGGTTTGTAGGGATGGTGCCGCGGCGGAACCCTGAATTTGCGGTGGTGGTGTTGCAGGAGCATGGGGACTGGGGGGCTGGATCGGCGAAGCTGGCGGCGCAGGTGGTGACGGCGTATGTGAACAAGAAGCGGAAGCAGGAGAACAACCTGCTTTTGCAGGCCGACAAGACGCCGAAGCCGGTGGAGATGGGTGCGGTGTGGTCAACGCCTGAGTCTGTGACCGGGGGCAATGGGGCCGGGGTGGGCGGTGGACGGTTTGAGGTGGCTTCTGATTCGCGGCCAGTCCGTGCAGTGAGCGGCCCTGCAGCAGGACCCAGATTTGCGTATCCCCTCGCCACCATAAAGGACGCGGCGAAAATTGAAAAGGTGATGGGGCACCCGAAGAATCCCCAGGTTCCTGAAAAAGGGCCTGAGAAGCCCGATGTAATCGCGCGGGCGGCTGTGCTGCCGGAGCGGTACCGGGGAGTGGTTTCAGGCGGGGGCCGCTGATGAGGCGGTATCTGAGCTTCAGGGACTTTGACTGGCCGCTGCTGGGGATGGTGCTGTTGCTTTGCACAGTCTCGGTGTTTGAGATCTACTCGGCGACGCTGCACACCAAGTACGAGCACTTTCACACCAAGCAGCTGTATTGGATATGCGGTGGAATCGTGCTGATGTTTGTGATGTCGAAGGTGGACTATCACCGGTTGCTGGACTTTGTCTGGTGGGTCTATGGATTTTGCCTTTTGTCGTTGGTCGCGGTGAAGCTGGTAGGGACGAAGGTGCTGGGGGCGCGGCGGTGGATCAAGCTGGGGCCAATGCACTTTCAGCCATCCGAGTGGGTGAAGCTGGTGCTCATTGTGATGGTGGCTCACTACTTTGCGAATCTGGGCGGGCGGCGGCTGACGTGGGGAGACATTTTCAAGGCTATAGGGCTGGTGGGAATACCGATGCTGCTGGTACTTTTGCAGCCGGATCTGGGGACGGCGCTGACGTATACGCCTATTTTGTTGGCGGGGCTGTTTTTGGGTGGAATTCACTGGAAGCAGGCGGCGATTCTGGGCGCGGTGGGCCTGGTGATGGTGGTTGGAGCGTGGAGTAGCGGGAAGGTATTGAAGCCTTACCAGAAGGCGCGGTTGACGAGCTTCCTCAACCCTGACAATGACCCCAAAGGGTCGGGGTACCAGATTCGGCAGTCGCTGATTGCAGTTGGATCGGGTGGAGTCTGGGGCAAGGGAGCGGAGCAGGGTTCGCAGACGCAGGGGGATTTTTTGCCTATTCCCCACGCGGACTTCATCTTTGCGGCGTTCAGTGAGGAACATGGGTTTACCGGCGCGTTTCTGGTTCTGCTGCTATACTTCGTGATATTGATGCGTTTGATTCAAAACGCTCAAACGGCTGCTGACATGTCCGGTTCCCTTCTGGTAATGGGAGTGGTAGCTGTGTTGACCTTTCAGATTGCGGTCAACGTTGGCATGGTCATCGGATTTATGCCGGTCACCGGGATTCCCCTGCCGTTAATGAGTTATGGCGGATCTTCCGTGTTGTTCACGTTTCTGGCGCTGGGCGTTGTGATGAACGTTCGCATGCGCCGATTTGTGAACTGATCTGATCTTGTGAACTGAACTGGAGCCGCATTTGCAGTACCGGGGGCTCGACGACAGGACTCGACGACAGGACTCGACGACAGGGCAGTAGTACAGGGCAGTTTTTGATATTTGGATTGAGCTTTAGTCGGGCCTGAAAGACCTGGATTAGGGCAATCCAAGAAAAACAATCACTTCGCCGGCAGGTTTCGATTGCAAACAGCCCCGGCAGGATTGGGTGAATGAGTACGCAGAGACAGGGAATCCGCAGGCATTGCGTAACCAGAACGAAACCGACCGGAACCGACCTATTACCGTCGCCTGATGCAGGCGAGTGTGATGGCGGGGTACCGCAGAAGCAGTTTCGTTCCGTTACCTCGGGCAGAACGGCATGGTTTCTTCGAGAGGAATCGAAGAAGCGCAGGTTAGCCACAAAATCTTTGCACTTGAGTCGTTGCTGTCAATGGCGTGTTTGCCATGGGTTTAACGAATCACGGCGGGAATCTTCCTCTGCTTTTCGAGTGAAGTTCGCGACTGGTTCTTCTCCGGCGTTGTACGGATCACGGGCCGGATATCTTCCCGCACAGCTTCCCTTGAATTCTCCCCTCCTTGCAGACGGTATTGAGCAGCAACCGCGGAATGGCTTTGACGAGCGTATTTCCGCAAAAGTTGGCTTCTCTGACGCATTCGGTCTTGCCGCAGGTCCTGAAGGGCGATGGCCCCAGGACGGAAAGGCAATATGGCCAAGGAAATTTGTATCAGCAGCACGCCGCACGAAACGCGGCTCGCGATTCTGGAAGATGATCAACTCGCTGAGATTTACTACGAGCGGGAAAACGAATATACCCTCGCAGGTTCGGTCTACAAGGGCCGTGTAACCCGGGTATTGCCAGGGATGCAGTCCGCATTTGTGGACATTGGCCTGGAGCGGGATGCATTTCTGTATGTAACGGACTTTCTGGAGATGGAAGACCAGGAAGATACGGACGAAGTCGAGAGGGCATCGGCGCAGGGTGATACGGTGCGACCGCAGGCCAGCATCGCTTCGGCCCCGGCGACTCAGGCACCGCAGGGCCAACAGGCACCGGCTTTGAATCAAGGCCGGGGTGGCCGCGACGGACAGCGTGATGGGCAGCGCGATGGGCAACGTGAGGGTCGTGAACAGCGGCCTCGGCGTGGTGAATCGAGAGCCCCGTTGGCGGAAGCGGAGCCGACCGCGATTCTTTATCAGATTCCTGCTGCTCCTCCATTCAATGGAACGCCGGAGACGGCTGAGTCGGAAGTGGTGCCAGTTTCGGTTTCGCAGGCAGTGCAGCAACAGGATGAAACTGATGAGCAGGGGGCGCGCCGCTGGCGTGGTCGCCGTCGCCGTCGTGGCGGTCGGGGCCGTGATGAAGCGGATGCGCCTGTGGCCGGGGGCACCGAGGCCTCGGAATCTTCAGTTGAGGAAGAAGTTGAAGAGGCGGAGGTTTCGCCGCTGGAGTTTGAGGCTGCTGCGTCACAGCCAATGGCCGCACAACCACTTGAACAGCAACCGGTATGGCAAAAGCCGGTGGCACCGCAGCCTTTTGTGCGGGCTGAGCGGGAGCCGCGGGTTCAGAATTCTGCGCCGACGCCATTTCTGCTGCCGGGTGAATCTCTTTCGAAGTATGGGGCAGTGGCAGCGCCGAAGCCAGCACCGAGCCGGTTGGTTCTGAGCGAACTGCCACCGGATACATCACCTGCACCGCCGGAGCGGACGGCAACGAAACCGTCAACTCTGGTTGAGACGGAGTTTGCGTGGGACGGCAAAGGATTGCTACCGGGCGAATCGATTGCGCGGCATCGCAAGGCGCCTGTTGCGCCGGAGGCACCATCGGCGGTCGTTGATGCTGAGCTGCAGGGCGTTTTTGCGGATCGCGTTGAGGCTTCAGCTGCGATTCCGACGCAGGCCGTTGAAGCATCGGTCGCTGAAGAGTTGGAATCGACGATCTCTGAGGAATTTGAGGAAGTCGAAGTCTTTGATGTGTTCGAAGAGCTTGATGAGACCGACTTTGACCGCGAATTCAAGGGGGAAAAGATTGACTCCCTGCATGAGACGGAAGAGGTTGAGATTGCGGCCGAAGGAGAGCATGTCGGCGAGCTGGGCACAGAGGCTGAGGAGCATGCTGAGGAATCGGCGAGCCACAATGTTGATCCGTTGCCGCCGAGCGGATTTCGCTTGAAGGATATTTTTGGTGGACGGAAGAAGGAAGAGGCTCCCGCGCCCGCTCCGGTGCCTAAAAGGACGGTGAGTACGGTTTCAGCGTACGCGCCGGACGGCAGCGTGGTGGAAGAAGAAGTGGTTGACGATGAGGAGTACGAATTCACTCCTCTGAAGGCTCACCATGGGGAAGAGCACGACCTTGAAGAGATGGAAGAGGAGACTCTGCAGCAGCAGATTCGCTCAGGCGCGCTGGGCGAGATGTTGCAGGAGGCGCATCTGGACCATCGGATTGAGATTGATTCCGAGGACGATGAAGAGGCTGATCTGGAGGAAGAGGGATCGCCGACGCCAGCAGGCGGACGTGGTCGGACGGCTGCTGCTGCTGGAACGGGTGGTGGCCGGGATCGTGGCGATGGACGCGGTGGAGATCGAAACGGGGAACGGTCTGGCAGCCGGGATAGTCGCGGACGTCGCGGTGGACGTACGACACCTGGCATGGGTGCCGGGTCTAGCTCGAGTGGTGGCGACGGACGCCGAGGTCCGGGCGGTGCTCCGGGGTCGGGCGGGATGTCGCGGCGATCGTCGCAAATCTCAGATCTGCCGATTATCAGCGACTTGCTGAAGCCGGGGCAGGAGATCCTGGTGCAGATTGCCAAGGAGCCGATTGCCAAGAAGGGTGCTCGGATTACGAGCCACATCGCGCTGCCGGGGCGGTTCCTTGTGTTCATGCCGACGGTGAGCCATGTAGGGGTGAGCCGGAAGATTGCGTCTGACGAAGAGCGCCAGCGGCTGAAGCGGGTGCTGGTGAGCGAAAAGGGCGATGCGCAGGGTGGATTCATTGTGCGCACGGCGGCTGAGGGTGCGTCGGAGGAAGAGCTTCGCTCGGATCTGCGCTTCCTGATCAATCTGTGGAACGACATCAAGCAGCGGGCGGATACTTCGAAGCCGCCGGCACTGATTTACCACGATTTGAACCTGATCGAGCGTATTTTGCGCGACCAGGTGAGCGACAACTTCTCGCATATCTGGGTGGATTCTGAGGCGGATTATGAGCGGATTGTGCGCTTCCTGAACCGCTTTTCGCCGGAGCTGGTGCGCCGGGTAAAGCTGTACACGAAGGAAGTGCCGCTGTTTGAGCACTTTGGCATTCAGGATGAAATCTCGAAAGCCCTGCGGTCAAAGGTCTGGCTGAAGAGTGGCGGCTCGATCGTCATCAACCAGACAGAAGCGCTGGTTGCAATCGATATCAACACCGGCAAATTTGTTGGCAAGACGGCGCGGCTTGAGGACACGATTCTCAAGACGAACCTGGACGCAATTCCGGAGATTGTGCGTCAGATACGGCTGCGCGACCTCGGCGGCATCATCGTAATCGACTTCATTGACATGGATGAGCGGCGGAACCGGACGCGGGTGATGGCAGCCCTGGAAGAGGCGCTGAAGCAGGATCGCGCGCCGACGAAGGTGTTGCAGTTCAACGACTTTGGTTTGGTGGCGATTACGCGGAAACGAGTCAAGCAATCGCTGGAACGCACACTCAGTGTCCCTTGCCCGGTTTGCCAGGCGACGGGAATGGTGAAGAGCCCGGCAACGGTGGCCAACGAAATCTACATTGAAGTGCGCAAGATGCGGAAGCATTTTGACGGCACCGAAGTGTTGATTCGGGTCAATCCAGAGACGGCGAAGGCGCTGAAGCAGAACAATGCGAAGTGGCTGACGGAGCTGGAAGACCTGTCGGGGAAGAACGTGTTGGTGAAGAGCGACGCGACACTGCATCCTGAGCAGTTTGATATTCAGGGATAAGTGACGGGCAGGAAAAGGGAAAGGCCGGAGCGATGCTCCGGCCTTTTTGCGTTTCTGTGCTGGAAACGATCAGCGGAGGACGTGGATGGGGATGCCGAGGTCGAGGTTGCGCCAGATTTGTTCGGTGGTGTAGACGGGGGCCTTGAGGGAGATGGCCAGGGCGAGGCAGGCGCGGTCGCCGAGGGAGAGGCCGTATTTTTCGGTGGACGCGTGCATATCTCCCGCTAGTTTTGCCTGGCTGATTGTAAACAGCTCGACGCCTGTGACCAGTGAGAGTGCATCCTCCCAAGCCTCGGCGGGGATAAAACCCTTCTTAATCAGCTTGGCGTGCACTTCTGCAAGATTGACTGAACTTACCACAGCGCGAGACATAATCTCGTCAGTCAGGTTTTCAGCACCCCGTTCCTGGAAAATAAGGGCGAGGATGGCGGAAGAATCCAGGACAACTTCATTCATGCTTTGCCGCTTCACGGCGCTCGGCACTGAGTTCATCAGAAACTAAAGTCCCAGGCTGAACATAGCGCTTAGCGCGCTCCTGGGCGCGCAGGATGCGGCTGCGAATGGTTGTGATGCGCAGTTCGCCGTCTACGACGCGGAGATCGAGGGAGCTGCCAACAGTCATTCCGAGAGCCTCGCGGATCGCAGCGGGAATGACGACTCTGCCTTTTTCACTTATATGAATCCGGGTACTCAGGTTTTGTGGTTCGAGAACGTCCATCGGTACCACCTTCATTCATTAGTGGCCAAAGTATAGCATGGTGGGAATTTTTGTGATGGTGGCACTCGCTAAAGGATTCCCGTGAGATGCAGGCGGATGTAGCCGCCGGTGAAGACGCCTGCGGGGGAGAGTGCGACCAGCACGAGCTGGTACCAGATGGGTTGCTGGCCGCGGAGTTGGAGGGCGCTGAGGGCAGAGAGGAGTAGCACGATCAGCGCCAGGGCGAGGACCTGGATGAGGGGATTGCCGCGCGCGATCCACGCGGTGACGTAGCCGCCAACTGCTGCGGCGATGAAGGAGTAGCCGAGGTTGACGACGATGTAGCCGGGTCGGGGTTGGCCGGTGTTGCCGACCCAGTCGGGGACGAGCTTCACGAGCAGGGCGGTGACGAGGCCGACGATGAGGGCCATAGCGAGGAATCCGGCGGCGAGGGCGAGGAAAGTGTGGAGGATGAGCATGGGTCAGGGTCTCCCTTCAATTTCTGTGAGGAAGGCGCGAGCGAGGCGGGGTTCGCCAGGGTCGTTTTCGCCGTGGATGGAGCAGAGGTCGAGGAACTGGTCGCAGAGCGGGTCGGACTCGCTGGATTGGGCGAGAATGGCCTGGAGGGCGAAGGCAAGTTGGCGAAGCTGGGCGGCTTCAGGCCAGGGGCGGAGGTTAGAAGCCTCTTCGGCGACGTGTTCAAGGTCGGTAAAGAGGCCGCGGCGGCCGGTGGCGCACTCTTCGAGGCAGGCGATGAGCTGGTCGCGTAAGGTCTGGAGGAGTGGGGCGAACTCCGGTGCTGGCGCTGCGACTTGCTCCTCGTTCCATTGCGGAGAAAATCTCGGAGCTGGCCGGTAATCCTGATCCTGGCATTCGTCTTCTGGCTGGAAGGACATGGCTCTCCCTATTTGGCTGGCTTCATGGCGGATTCGACTTCGTCGGCGGTATGGGGCAGGTCGGCGACCAAGTCGATGAGTTTGCCGTCCTGGCCGACTACGAAGACGTCTTCAATGCGGACGCCGAGTTTTTCTGAGGGGATATAGACGCCGGGTTCGATGGTGAAGACCATGCCGGGCTTGAGGACGGCGGGGTAGCCGGATGGGTCGTGGACGTTGATGCCGACCATGTGGCCGAGACCATGAATCCAGTAGTCGGAGAGGGGTTCGGCGTGCAGGCCCTTGCCGTGGGTGTTGATGTAGTTCCAGGCGGCGGAGTCGAGGGAGTTGGGGTCGCGGTGCTGGGGGTCGTTGATGGTGGATTTGCCGGCAACGAAGGCAGCGATGGCGGCGCGCTGGGCACCGAGGACGACGTCGTAGACTTCGCGCTGGCGGGCGGTAAAGTGTCCGTTTACCGGAACTGTGCGGGTGATGTCAGAGGCGTACATGCTGTATTCCCCGGCGGCATCGACGACCATGATGTCGCCGTCGGCGAGAGTCGCGGTGTTTTCAGAGTAGTGGAGGGTGGTGGAGTTGATGCCGGTGCCGACGATGGGGGCGTAGGAGGGGCGTTCGCAGCCATTTTCCATCAGGGTGGCGAGGATTTTGCCGGCGAGGGCGCGCTCTGTGACGCCGGGTTTGGTGTTGTGGAGCATGGTGAGCTGAGCGGCGATGGAGGCGTCGCTGGCTTTTTTGAGCAGGGCGAGTTCGCCGGGGTCTTTGACGAGTCGGAGCTGTGTGGTGAGCGGGCTGACGTCGTGGGTGGCGGGCGTAGTGTCCATGCCGAGCGTAGAGGCGACCCAGGTGATGAGCGCCTTGGCGGCGGGTGCATCGGGCTCGATGTAGAGCTGGCTGGCGAGGCGGCGGTCGGCTGCGATGGCCTTGTTGAGTTCAGAGGCGAGGTCGGTCATGGGGAGGACTTCATCGACGCCGACGACGTGCTCGGCGTGGGGATTGGCTGCATCGAGCTTTTCGCCGGTGTATTTTTCCATGCGCAGGTTGCGGGTGGGGAGGAAGAGGATTTCGCGATAGGCGCGGGCGGGGTCGGCTGCGGCGGTGCCCGCAGGTTTGGCGGCGACGATCATCAAGGCTGCGCCGGGCTCGTTCCAGCCGGTGAGGTAGTAGAAGTCCTCATCCTGGCGGTAGGGCATGAAGTCGACAAGGGGCTGCTCGGCGGCGAAGAGGATGGCGACACCGCCCTGCAGCTTTTGGGCGAGGGCGACGCGGCGTGCGTGGTATGCATCGAATGGCTGCTTTTCGAGGGCGCTGCCGAAAACCGGGAGCAGGATGCAGGTGGCAAGCAAAGCGGCAAAGAGACGAAATTGGGATTTCATTCGAGACATTGGATTAGCGTGGGCGAGGGAGCGGCGGCTGTCAAGTGATTTGCGCTATTGGTTTAATTCGTCGATTGCCTGCATGAGGGCCTGGGTGACTTCAGCGGCGTCGGTGGAGGAAAGGCTGTTGTAGAAGGGCAGGGCGAGGGTGCGGGCGGCGATGGATTCGGTGATGGGGAGGTGGGCGGTTTGGGTGCTGGGGTGGTGCTGGTAGGCGGGCTGCTGGTGGATGGGGGCGAAGTAGCGGCCGCAGCCGATGCCTGCGTTCTGGAGCAACCGCAGGACGTGGTCGCGAGTGTCGGCGGGGAGGGTTTCCGCGAGTTGGACGACGTAGACGAACCAGCTGATTGTGCGGTGGGGAAGCTGCAACGGAGGGCATTCGATGTCGGGGATATTTGCCAGCAGGGAGTTGTAGCGGGCGGCGACGGTGGCGCGTTGGGCGAGGATGCTTTCGAGGCGGGTTAGCTGGACGATGCCGAGGGCGCAGGCGATTTCTGAGAGGCGGTAGTTGTAGCCGAGTTCCTGGTGCTGGAGCCAGTGGTTGCCGGGATAGCGGCCCTGATTGCGCAGGGCGCGCATGCGTTGGGCGAGCTGATTGTCGCGGCAGAGGATCATGCCGCCTTCGCCGGTGGTGATTTGCTTATTCGGATAGAAGGCGAAGGTGGCGATGTCGCCGAAGGTGCCGACTAACTGGTTGTTGTATGTGGCGCCGATGGCTTCGCAGGCGTCTTCGATGACGGCGAGGTTGTGGCGGCGGGCGAGGGCCATGAGGGCATCCATGTTGGCGGGGACACCGAAGGTATGGACGATGATGAGGGCGCGGGTGCGGGGGGTGATGGCGGCTTCGACCGAGGCGGGGTGCATGTTCAAGTCAATGGGGTCGATGTCGGCGAAGACGGGGGTGGCGCGCTCGAAGCAGACGGCGTTGGCGACGGCGATGAAGGTGAAGGAAGGGAGGATGATTTCATCGCCTGGGCCGAGGTTGAGGGCCCGGATGGCGAGGTGGAGCGCGGCGGTGCCTGAAGAGACCGCGATTGCCTGGGGCATCTGGTGATAGCCGGCGAAGGCGCTCTCAAATTCATCGAGTTTGGGGCCCAGGCTGAGGGAGTTGGTGCGCAGGACCTGGGTGACGGCTTCAATTTCAGCCTCGGTGATGTCGGGAGCGGAGAGGGGGATTCTGGGGTTCATGTGCCCTCGGATTCAGGGGGTACAGGAACGGGAGCCTTGATGAGGATGTTTTTGAGGGGCGTGGTGGCGAGGACCTCGGCGATCAGTTCCGCTGCGTGGCCGGTGCCGTAGGGGTTCGTGATGTTGGCCAGGCTGCGGCGAAACTCGGGGGTGATGGCTTGCCTGACGCGGTCGAGGATTTCGGGGGTGGTGGCGGGTGCGTCGAGGATGTTCGGTGCGCGTTCGCGGCTCTGCTGGCGCATGCCGATGTTGACGACGGGCAGGCCGAAGCTGGCTGCCTCCATGATGCCGCTGGAGGAGTTACCGACGAGGACATCGACGTAACGGAGGAGGCTCCAGTAGGCAAGCGGTGCAAGGTTGACGAAAATTCTCGTCATAATCCGGTCGTCTGCGAAAGCTTGTGTGCGCTTTATGAGGTCGCGGCTGCCGGCGTCAGAGTTGGGGTAGACGAAGAGGATCTGGCAATCGAGATGGGCGAGAGCGTCGAAGAGGGCGTCGGCCTCGTCGGTGGTGTCGCGGTGAAGAGTGACGGGGTGGAAGGCGACGAGGACGGTGGGCTGGCTGAGGTCGAGATTGAGCGTTTGCTCGACTTCGGCGCGGGTCATCAGCTTGCTGCGGCGGAGGTGATCGAGCGAGGGGGCTCCGGCGTGGTGGACGCGCCAGGGTTCCTCGCCCATGGCGATGACGCGTCGGCGGGCGGTCGGGGTGGAGGTGAAGTGGATGTGGGCGAGCTTGGTGAGGGCGTTACGAACGGCGTCGTCGATGGCTCCCTGGGAGACTTCGCCGCCTTCTATGTGGGCGATGGGGATGCGGAGGGCGAGGGCGACGGAGGCGGGGGCGAGCATCTCGTAGCGGTCGGCGATGAGCAGCAGCAGGTCGGGCCGCCAACTGGTGAGTGCATCGGCGAGCGAGAGGGTGGCGAGGCCGATTGTTTTGGCCATACCAGTGTCAGTGTCTGAGCTGAGCAGGCACTCGATACGGGCGACGATGGGGAAGCCGTCGCGCTCGATTTCGCTGAGGGTGTTGCCGAATTCAGGGGAGAGATGGGCACCGAGGGCAATGACGCCCAATTCGACGTCGGGGCGCTGGGCGAGTTCGACGAGTGGCCAGTAGAGGTGGCTGTAGTCGGCGCGGGAGGTGGTGACGACGGCGATGCGGCGTTTCATGACGGATCACTCAGGCAGACCTGCTGCGTTTGGTTTTGCCGCGCGAGGGCGAGGACGGTGGTGCTGGGCGTGTAGTCGGGAACGAGTTGCTGAAGGATTTCGAGGGCGCGGGGAAGGTCGCGATTGTTCGCCGCGGAGTGCAGGTGCGCGATTTTTTCGACGCAGTCAGGTAGAGGCATTTGGGGGTAACGGAGTTCGACGAGACCCTGCGGATTGGCTGTGCCCGGCTGTTCGTTTGCGGACCAAAGATCTTCACTGAGCTTGTCGCCGGTGCGGAGACCGCTGTACTTGATGGGCAAAGAGGCTGCATTGGAGTCATGGTCGATGAGGAATTCGGCCAGGGCCTGCACACGATGGGGGCGTTGAACGGCGGGGACGAAGAGTGCGCCGGGTCGGGCTTCAACGGCGCAGGTGAGCAGGAGATCGACCGCTTCGGTGCAGGTGATGAAGTAGCGCTCCGCGTCGGGGTGTGCGATGGTGACGGGGCCCCCGGCGGCAATCTGGCGCAGGAAGGTCTCGACAACGCTGCCTTCGGTTCCGAGGACGTTGCAGAGGCGCAGTACGGTGCCACCGTTGGCCAGTGTGAGCAGCTCGGCAATGCGTTTGGTGGCGCCGAGAATGCTGATGGGGGCGACGGCTTTATCCGTTGAGAGCAGGATCATGCGGGCCTGGCTGTGGTTGCAGGCGCATTCGATGAGGGATTGGGTGCCAAGGGCGTTGTTCTGGATGGCGGCAAGGGGATGGGACTCAAGCAGGGCGACGTGTTTGTAGGCAGCGGCGTGAAAGACAAGGTTTGGTGCGTGCTGGGCAAAGACCTCGCGGAGCAGGGCAGAATCGCTGACGCTGCCGAGGATGGTGATGGGATTTGCAGACATTCCTGGGATGCCTGGGAGGCTTGGGAGGCCAGCGAGGCAGGATTCAAGGCGAAACAGGGCTTGCTCTGACGCATCGAGAAGGATGAGCTTGCGGGGACGGAGGGAGGCGAGGCGGAGGCTGAGTGCGCTGCCGATGGAGCCACCTGCGCCCGTGACGAGGATGCACGCGTCGAGAAGGGAGGTGAGAAAAGTTGCGGTGGGTGAGGCGAGTCGGGGCCGCGCAAGGAAGGGATACCAGTCGATTTCATCGTTTTCATCGATTTCATCGTTGGCTGTAGCAGAACGAGGCGGCGGAATCACCGCCCCAGTATAGCGGTTGAGAGCGCGGGCAGATGGCATGGGAGCGGAGAGAACGGAGATGTTTGGAGGGTGACTTTGGCGGGATGAATGAGGCTTTGGCTGGAGATGGCGCAAGAGATGCGGGCGCGCTCTGGATTTGAGACACTGGTAGACGATTTCCGAGTTGATGAAACGGTTGATTGAACCGGTCAGGTTGCTTGCTTATGCGCTGTTTTCTTGTACTTCGTGTTGTATCGGGTCTCATCCTGGGCTTGTCGATGACTACCGCAATGCCTCTCCTGGCGGCATCGAGCCATGATGTGCAGGCAGTGCGGCTGAACAACAACGGCGTGGCGCTGATGAACCAACAGCAGACCGAGCAGGCGGAGGTTGCCTTTTCGGCGGCGCTCAAAAAGGACGAGACGCTGGCCGAGGCGGCGTTGAACGACGGCATCGCGCTGCTCTACATGCAAAAGCTGCCGGAGGCTGAGGTGGCGCTGAAGCACGCATTGGCGCTGGACCAGCGGAATCCGCGCATCTGGTACAACATGGGGCTGGTGCAGCGGGCGGCCAATGAAATGGGCCCGGCGCAGGAAAGCTTTGGCCACGCGGTTGAGCTGGACCCGGCGGACGCGGATTCGATGTACTTCGAGGGGGTCTGCTACCAGGATGAGAAGCTGGTGACAGAGGCGATGGCGATGTTTACCCGGGCGCTCGCGATTCAGCCGCAACATGCTTCGTCGGAGTTTGCCCTGGCGCGGGCGCTGCAGCGGTCGGGGCATGCGGATGAGGCGAAGGCGCATTTTCAGCGCTTTCAACATTTGACCAGCACCAAGGTTGCTTCAGCGCTGGGGCTCAGCTATGGCGACCAGGGGCGATACTCGACGGCTGTGCCGGTGGCAGAGCCAGTGCGACCAAAGCTGGGGATGATCCCTGTGCATTTTGCGGAGCAGACTTTGCTGGCTTCAGCTAAAGGTGCTGCACAAGAGGCTGGTATGCACAGCGGCGGCGTGTGTGTGATGGATGTGGACGGAGATGGGCGCTACGACCTGGTGCTGATGGGGTCAGGTGCCAGCGCGATACGGGTCCTGCGGAATCGGGGCGATGGTGGGTTTGAACCGATTTCTGCAGAAAAGACAGGGCTGGCAGCAAGCGGAGACGCGGTCTCATGTACGGTTGGGGATTTTGACGGGGACGGACTGCCGGATATCGTGGTGGCGCTCAAGGACCAGTTGCTGGTGTTTCGCAACGTGGGCGGCGGCAGGTTTGAGAACGTAACCAAGGCGACCGGCATCACGGCGAAGAATATTCCGGCAGGGATCACGTTTGTGGACTATGACCACGACGGTGACGTTGACCTGCTTGTAACAGGGGCACCCTTGGCTGTGGGCGGCAAGCCGAATGTGCTGTGGCGCAACAATGGCAACGGAACGTTTACCGATTGGACGGAGCCGACGGGCCTTGGCGGGACCGGGAGTACGCAGGGAGCAATGCTCTCGGACGTGAACAATGATCGTGCTGTTGACCTGGTGGTGACAGGGAAGTCAGGCGCACCGGAGCTGTATCTCAATCCGCGGGAGGGTAAGTTTCCTGAGCAACCGTTGTTCAGCGGGGGCGGTTTGGCTGAATCGGAAGGAGTGGCCGGGCTGGACTTTGATAAAGATGGTTGGATGGATTTTGTCGTGACCCATGCGGGTGCGCCGGGGATTTCTCTCTGGAGGAACAAGGAAGGCAAGAGTTTTGAGCGAGTGAGTTTGCCGATCCATGATGTGGTGCGGGCCTGGGGAGTTACACCAATTGACATTGACAACGATGGCTGGATCGATATCGCGGCGATTGTTGAAAGCAGCAAGGGTTTCCACGTCATGGTCTTTCGCAACCAGGGCGATGGAAGTTTTGCGGATGTGAGCCAGGCTCTGGGTTTGGATCGAATCGCACTGAAGGCGCCACGGGCGTTGATTGCGATGGATGTGGCTGGCGATGGGGCAGCGGACCTGATTGTGACTTCGGCGAGTGCGGAGCCGGTGTGGCTGCGCAATGTTGGCGGCAACGGAAACCATTCGTTACGTCTCGCGCTGAAGGGTTTTGCGGATAATAAATCTGCAATTGGGACCAAGGTTGAGGCTTTCTCTGACCATAACTGGCAAAAGTGGGAAGTGGCGGGCGCATCGGGCTATCTGAGCCAGGGGCCGCCGGAGATTTTGATTGGGCTGGGTGCGGCGGAGGGCGTGGATATGCTCCGTCTGCTGTGGCCAACCGGGGTGCCGCAGGATGAAATCAACGTGGCGCGGCAGTTGGCGGTGAGCTATACCGAGGCGGATCGAAGAGGCAGCTCTTGCCCGGTGCTCTTTGCGTGGGATGGCAAGCGGTATGTGCTGGTGACGGACGCGATTGGCGCGGGCGTGGTAGGGCACTGGTTTACGCCAGCCCGGCGCAATATTCCTGACCCGGATGAGTGGGTCAAGGTCGCAGGCGGCCAGCTTGTGCCGGTGAACGGACGGCTGAGTCTGCGATTTACCGAGCCGATGGAGGAAGTGAATTACATTGACCAGCTGCGGCTGCGGGCGATTGACCATCCTGAAGGGACAGAGGTTTATCCTGACGAGCGCTTTTTGGATGAGCCGCCGTTTGCCTCGGGCCGCGTGGTGGTGAGCGGCGCGGCGCGCCTGCCTGCGGGCGCGTGGGATTCCGAGGGCCGGGCCGTGCTGGATGTACTTTCGACGGCCGACCACAAGTTTGTCAGCGATTTCAAGAAGCTGCCCTATGACGGATTTACGGAGCTGCATACGCTGACCCTGGATCTGGGTCAGGTGAATCGGGCCAATCCGCTGCGGCTGCTGCTGACGGGGTATGTGGAGTATTTTTCGGCGACGTCGCTGTACTCCGCATGGCAGGCGGGGATTTCTCCAATTTCGCCGTATATTGAGGCGCAGATGCCGGATGGAAGCTGGCAGCGCATTGTGAAGGAGATGGGCTTTCCAGCGGGGTTGCAGCGGACGATTGTGGCTGACCTGAGCGGGTTGCTCCCCGCCGCGGCACACAAGATTCGCATCGTGAGCAATCTGCAGATTTACTGGGACCAGATACTGGTGGATAACAGCACACAGAACCAGCAGGTGCGGGAGACGGAGGTGCCCCTGGGCCAGGCGCGGCTGCGGTTCCACGGATATCCGCAGCAAATTGATGGAGCGAGCCCCGGCGACCTGAATTACAACTACGACGAAGTCAGCCTGACGGGACCGTTCCAGCGACAGCGGGGAAGTTACACCCACTTTGGTGATGTAACTCCGCTGCTTACCGGAGTGGATAACCGCTATGCGATTTTTGGCAGCGGCGAGGAACTGGCGGCTGAGTTTGATGCGACTGCGCTGCCTGCGCTGCCGCCGCACTGGAAGCGGGATTACTTTTTTTACGCGAACGGCTATGTGAAGGACATGGATTTCTACGACGCGCTGCCATTTACTGTTTCGCAGTTGCCGTTTCACGAGATGAGCAAGTATCCATACCCGGGGGCTGAGTCGTTCCCGGAGGATGGCCGGTCGATTCAGTATCAGTTGGACTGGAATGACCGCTTTGATGGTGGGGAGCCTTCGCAGTCCTTCCGGTTTGACTACCAGTTGCGTCCTTCGACACCGAATGACACGGCGGCGCAGGCCGCCAGGGCGGGTGCGCGTGAGTGAGCTGGTGCATGCCTCCGCTACCCGCCAGTTGGAACTGCTGCGGGCTGGGGCGGTGACGGTGACCGAACTTGCAGAGGCGCATATCGGCCAGATTGAGCGGCTTAATCCGGCGGTGAATGCTCTGGTGGATTTTGACGCCGAGCGGGTGCGGGCGCAGGCTCGCTTGCTGGATGGAGTTACCGGGGCCAGAGGCAAGTTGCATGGGCTGCCGGTTACGGTGAAGTCGTCGATTGCTACGGCAGGGTACCGGTGCGAAATTGGCAGCACGATGAACCGGGGCAGCATTCCTGCGGAGGATGCACCCGTGGTGGCGCGGCTGCGGGCTGCCGGGGCGCTGATCCTGGGGACGACGAATTGCCCGGAGTTTTTGATGTCGTACGAGACGGACAACCTGCTGCATGGGCGGACGAACAATCCGTGGGATCTGGACCGGACGCCGGGCGGGTCGAGCGGCGGGGAGTCGGCGGCGATTGCGGCCTGCATGTCTGCGGGCGGACTGGGCAGCGACAGCGGCGGTTCAGTGCGGCTGCCGGCGCATTTCACGGGGATTTGCTCGTTGAAACCGACGCCGGGGCGGGTGCCGGGGCGGGGCCATCTGCCGCCGTGTGTGGGGCCTTTCGGGGTGCTGGGGGCAATTGGGCCGATGGCGCGGACGGTCGGGGATGTTTCTCTGCTGTTTGAGGCGATTTCCGGGCAGGACGTGGTGGATCCGCTGAGCGCGCCGGTGGGATTGCGCTGGCCTTCGCTTGAGGAACTGCGGTCGCGGACGGTGGGGTATTTTGAGGATGACGGGCTGGTGGGGGTGACAGCGGAGACGCGGGCGGCTATTCAGGACTCGGTGCGGGTGTTGCGCGAGGCGGGCTTTCGTGTGGAGCCCTTCCGGCCGCGGACGCTGGAGCTGCTGCGCAAGCTGTGGTGGAAGTTTTTTGTGCGCTGTGGTGCGATGTTTTATCAATCGACGATTCGTGGCCATGAGGCCGAGCTTAGCCCGATTTTTCGCGAGTTCTTAGGGATTGCAGCGGTGGATGGCCCCCTGGGTGGGCAGGAGCTGCTGGAGGCCTGGGCGGAGCTGGACCTGCTGCGGGCGCGAACGCTTGCGGAGTTGGTGGAGTATCCGGTGCTGCTGTGCCCGGTGGCGAGCCTGCCGGCGTGGCGGCATGGGGAGCGAAGCTGGGTCGTCGAGGGGCGCGAGGTCGCGTATCTCGATGCGGTGCGGCATACGCAGTGGTGGAACGTGCTGGCCAACCCGGCGGCGGTGGTGCCGGTGGTGCAGTCGGCTGAGGGGCTGCCGATTGGGGTGCAGGTGGTGGCGCGGCCGTATGAAGATGAGTTTGCGCTGGGAGTTGCGGCGGTGATTGACCGGGCGTTTGGGTATCGGTGCCCGCCGATGGCGAGGGGTTGACTATCGAGCGTAGTTTGGGGCAATCTGCACCTTCGGCTGTTTGGTAGCGGTCGAATATTCTTGCGTATATATCCAGACAGACAAGCAAAGTAGCCGCAGACTCACAATCTCCACTCGACTTGAGATAATTATCGAGTTCCACCGCCTTTGCAGATTCAAGAGAAAGCTTCTCATTTTACATTTCTGTCGGAAATTGAGTGCAAGGCTCGGGAAATTCGTTCTGGCATCACCTTCTTGAGTCTTTGAAGCATGTTAATGGACCATTGCTTAATTTCTTCAAGATCTTCAGTCGTTGAATCGATACTGCCTGGCCGATACAAAGCGATTCGACTCGCATTCTTCCCGTCAAGCCTCTCCCACGATAGAGGCGTATCTAGCTCCGCTTCTATTTCTGATTTTAATTTCACCAGTTCGTCGAACAGCTCCTTTGTCGAAGTTTGGTCATTGTAGTCTAGGTATATTTCGCATCGCACATTTCTTCCTCGCGCAAATGAGACCGCGTATGTGTAGACATTTGAACGCTCAGATGAAAATGTGTACCAGCTTTGAGGTTGCGCCCTTCGAGCCCTCGTAAACTGAAGCAATCTTAGCTCGTCGATAAGGTTCTGAAAGAACGCTTTGTACTTTAGCTCTCTCTCGCTGGGTAAGACAATGCTGCCTGCGGAATCACTTTCTTCTGGCTCGCAAATAAGGTTAAAAACGGGGGCTGGACGCGATTCATCAATTTTGAGGATGCGAAGTTCCAGAGCATACAGCTTTAAGATACCTTTCATTCCCTGATTTAGAAGGTCAATCGCGACTTTGTGTTCTGGTCGTATATTTTCAGCAACCCATATGACAGTGCTGGCGCGTAGGCCGGCCGCATAAGTGATGATTTGCCCTAAATGTTGATGATCAGTCTGGCCAAATTGATTCTCGATAACCACGACGCTTCTTGTTGCCAGATCTTTTGCAACTATGTCGGCGGAGAAGTCACCAACTGATCCCTCAGTAGTTTCCACCGTTAGCTCCATACCTAGCTTGTCTGACAACGCTTGCAAGTTGTCACTAAGCCAAGGGGTGAAGTGGGTAGCCTCTCCACGCCACACCTCTCTTAAAGGTACCTCTGTGAGTACACCAAGTTCGATATCTGACATGGTCGGTACCTCCAACTTTGGTCAATTTCTGCAGAGTCAGATGCTCACACCCCGACGGGGAAGGGTTTGGGGCTGGATTCGTCGGTGTTGGCGCCGGGATTTTTCCAGCGTTCGAAGCGGCCCTGCAGCAGGCTCATCAGGCCGGTGTACCAGTAGCCTGCGACGAAGAGCAGCAGGAAGGGCACGGTAAAGTAGTTGTGGTTCAGCAGCGTGTAGACGATGGCCAGGGCAAAGTAGGTGCCGATGGCCAGCTCGACCCAGGGGGTCCAAAGCAGGCGTTTGCGATACTTGCTGGCTTTGGATTTTTCACCCTTCTTGGCGACTGAGTATTTCGGCGTGCGGGCGAAGGCGCTCTTGATGCCAAAAAGGGCTTCCATGACGGCCTTGGTGTTGGTGACTGTGAGGCCGATGCCGAGGGCCATGAGGATGGGCAGATAGAGCCAGGTCCTCATCCAGGTTTTTGGGTAGAGTTCGCGCTGACTGATCAGGTAAAACACGGCAATGGAAAGGGTAGAGGCGGTGAAGAGGGGCACGTCGATCAGCAGCATCTGAAACCAGCCCTGGTAAAAGCGCACAATCATCGCCGGCATCAGCAGCGCCGACATGAGCACCATGAGCGGGTAGCTGATGTTGGCGGTGAGGTGGTAGACGGCCTCGACCTTGATTCGCCGGGGTACGTTTGACTTGAAGATGAGCGGCAGCACTTTGATCGAGGTCTGGATGAGGCCCTTGGCCCAGCGTGCCTGCTGGGTTTTGAAGGCGGTCATCTCGATGGGCAACTCGGCGGGGCACTCGATAGCGGGCAAGTATTTGAACTTCCATCCGGCGAGTTGCGAGCGGTAGCTGAGGTCGGTGTCTTCGGTGAGGGTGTCATGCTGCCAGCCGCCGGCGTCGGTGATGGCTTTGCGCCGCCACATGCCCGCTGTGCCGTTGAAGTTGAAGAAGTCGCCGGAGCGCTCACGGGCGCCGTGCTCGAGCACGAAGTGGCCGTCGAGCAGGATGGCCTCGACCTGGGTGAGCAGGCTGTAGTCGCGGTTGAGGTGCGTCCAGCGGGTTTGGACCATGCCGATGCCGGGCTCGGTGAAGTGGTGCACGACGCTCATGAGCCAGTCGGTTGGGGGCACAAAATCGGCGTCGAAGATGGCGATCAGGTCGGCTTTCGCTACTTTGAGGCCCGCATCGAGGGCTCCGGCCTTGTATCCGTGGCGGTTTTTGCGGTGCAGATAAACGATGGGGTGGCCGAGTGCGGCGTAGCGGGCGACGATTTTGGCGGCCACGTGCTGGGTTTCGTCGGTTGAGTCGTCGAGCAGCTGGATTTCGAGCTTATCGGCCGGGTAGTCCATGGCGCAGATGGCTTCAATGAGGCGGTCGATGACGAACTGTTCGTTGTAGATGGGAAGCTGGATTGTGACCCGCGGCAGCTCGGGAAAACGGGCTGGAGGCTCAGGGTTGTAGTCCTTTTTGTGTTTGAAGTAGAGGTAGACAAGCTGATACCGATGGATGCCGTAGACGGCGAGGACAATCATGACCGCGAAGTAAGGGATGAGCAAGGCCGCATCAAAGGGGTTCCAGGTATAGAGGCCTCTGAAGGTCTGGTCGGCATACTGCATTTTGAGGAAGTGCCTGATGCCGTTCTGCGGGGCAAAGAGGGCCAATTGGGCAATGGGCAGGCGGCTCAGCATTGCTGTGGAGAGACCCCGAACGGTAGCAATTTCAGCGAACAGATCAAGCCTCCTAAAGCCTGCGACGACGTTCCTGCTTCTCTAGCAGAATACGGCAATTTGTACGCGATGGGCGACCGAAGCTCGCGGAAGCTGCGGAGCCGATGGATCTTACAATGGATTTGAGATGGGAGCCTGATGACGGACGTGGGCCGAAATGGCGGGGGTAGAACGCGGCGGTACCGACGGCCGTGGGTCGAGGTTCTGGTTGGCAGCCTCCTTTTCTTTCCCGGCGCGGTCTATTTTCTGGGCCGGGAGCACGGGTATTTTCTGCCTGACCTGAACTCAGCCCAGGCCATCGTGCTGGAGACGAGGATTGTTGAAGATGCCGGCGGTGCGCCGGCGAAGTATCGCCTCGAAGCGCACGTGAAATTTGAGATGCCGAGTGCGACGTTGATCAAGCCGCCAGGGCGATTCCAGGACCGTTGGATTACGGCATCCGACGCGAACGTCTCGCGAGAGGCACTGGAAGCAATTCACAGGAAGCTGCCTGGGAGCTGTCATGTTGTGTGGCAGCCACATGAGCCGGAGACGGCTCAGTGCCGGTTGCAATGACGCTATCGAGACGGCAGTGTTTGCCCGGAGCGGACCGGATGGCATACTGTTCACTTCGCGGGGTGATGGTCGCTGATGAGCTCAGTTGCTGAATCAATGAACGGATCTGTGGTCGCGGCAGCAGGGGGAAGCTTTCTGCTCGAAAACCGGTTGCCGGAGGAGGTCTTCACCCTGGAAGACCTGAGCCACGAGCAGCAGCAGATTGCTGAGACTGCTGCCCGCTTTGCGCACGAGCAGGTCCTTCCGGCGGTGGCACAGATTGAGGCGAAGCAACCCGGAATCATGCGCGAGCTGATGCGACAGGCCGCGGACCTTGGATTTGCTGCAGTCGATATTCCTGAAGAATATGGTGGCCTCGGGCTGGACAAGACGACTTCAGCCTTGGTGGCAGACCGCATCTCGGCGGTTTCGAGCTTTTCGGTAGCGTTTGGGGCGCAAACCTGCATCGGCTCGCTCCCCATCATCTGGTACGGCACTGAAGCGCAGAAGCAGCGGTATCTGCCCCGTCTGGCGACGATGGAAGAGGCGGCGGGCTATGCACTTTCAGAGGCCTCTTCTGGTTCAGACGCGATGAATATTCGCGCCCGCGCCGAGCTTACTGCAGATGGCGCGTCCTACATCCTCAACGGCGAGAAGATGTGGATTACCAATGGCGGCATTGCGGATGTATTCACGGTATTTGCCAAAGTCGGTGGGGAAAAGTTCTCTGCATTTCTGGTGGAACGGAGTACGCCTGGGTTGAGCGTTGGCAAGGAAGAGCACAAGCTGGGGATTCGGGGTTCCTCAACCTGCGCGCTGGTGTTTTCGGATTGTTGTATCCCGGCGGGAAATTTGTTGGGCGAGGAAGGCAAAGGGCACCACATTGCGTTCAACATCCTGAACATGGGGCGGCTCAAGCTGGGTGCGGCGTGCATCGGCGGGGGAAGGGTGGCGCTTGATCTGGGCATTCGCTACGCGAGCGAGCGCAAGGCCTTTGGCAAATCGATCGCAGAATTTGGTCTGATCCAGCGCAAAATTGCTGCCTGCGCGACCCGCCTGTTTGTGATGGAAAGCATGACGTACCGAACGGTAGGCATGATGGATCGATCGCTGGCGGCGCTTGTCGAGGATGAGGCACATTCTGCTAAAGCAACGCAGAAATGCATTGAGGAGTATGCGGTCGAGTGCTCGATTCTCAAGGTTTTTGGTTCTGAAATGATGGACCAGATTGCAGATGAACTGGTGCAAATCATGGGCGGTTATGGCTATGTCGAGGACTATCCGGCCGAGCGCATCTATCGGGATGCCCGCATCAATCGTATTTTCGAGGGCACCAACGAGATTAACCGCCTGATTATTACCGGTTGGCTGATGAAGCGGGCGACCAGCGGGCAGCTGCCGCTGCTGGCGGCGATGCGTAAGCTGGCCGATGAAGTGACCCAGCCGCCGACGTTTTCAGAGGAAGACGAAACCCACCTGCTGGCGCACGAGGGGACGATTCTTGACCGCCTGCGGAAGATTTTCCTGCTGGCAGCCGGGGCCGCTTCGCAGAGATTCATGGCGGCCTTGCAGGAGGAGCAGGAAGTGATGGCGGATCTGGCCGACTGCATTACCGCGATTTTTGCACTGGAGTCAGCTCTGCTGCGGGCGCGCAAGCTTGCCGGAAATCAAGCGAGTGCTCCATCCAGTGCGGCAACGGTTGCGGCGACGATGACCTCAGTTTTCGCTGAAGAGGCTCTGGCGATGGTCGAGCAGGCAGCGCGCAAGGTGTTGGCAGCGAGCGTTGAGGGTGACACATTAGTTGTGCAGTTGGCGGTGCTGCGGCGGTTTGTTCGTGTAACTCCGATCGATGCGATTGGTTTAAATCGCCTCATTGCGAAACACTTTATCGGGGTGGGAAAGTACCGGCTGTGATTTTGAAAAAAGTCCAAAGAAAGGGTGCAGGTTACGGAAGTTCTTGACTTCGGCGTTTGAGTGCACTAAAACCATGACGTATCCAGCAATTTCTTGCGCGACTTTGAATTTCAAGTTGCGGAGCTTTTCTGTCCTTCGAAAAGTTGTTTCAGTCATGTTCCTTCGGGTGAAGTATGCCCGTCAACCCAGTCGCGGCCTCCCCCGCATCGACTGATCATCTTCGTCCATGATCGAGGTTTTTATGAGCTCCCTCCCCCTGTTTGAGTTGCCCCTGTCTTCCCGTCCTCGTGTTCACCGCGCATTTGTCAGTGGTCTGGCAATGCTTCTGGTCGTTGGTGTCCTGCTTGCATCGCCTGCAGCGCGCGCGCAGGCTTCCCGAACCGGCCAGATTACGCAAGTCGTCAATGAGGACGAGCGATTCGTTCTCAGCGGCAATACGCATCCTTTGGCAACCAAGGCGGCGGATCGCGGTGCGGTTCCAGCCTCGATGGCTGCGGAGCGGATGCTGATCGTACTGCGGCGCAGCCCGGAGCAGGAATTGGCTTTGCGCGGGGAAATCGAGGCGCTGCACGACAGCAACTCGCCCAGCTTTCATAAGTGGCTCACGCCAGAGCAGTTTGGGGCGCAATGGGGTGCTGCGGATGCAGATATTGCAGCCGTCACCGCCTGGCTGGAGTCGCACGGTTTTCAGGTGAAGGGGCCGACGACAGGCCGCACAGCGATTGAATTCTCGGGGACGGCGGGCCAGGTTGAAGAGGCATTCCACACAGCGATTCACACATATATGGTCAATGGCGAACTGCACCACGCCAACACCAATGACCCGGAGATTCCTGCCGCTCTCGCACCGGTGGTTGCCGGCATCACGGCACTGAACGATTTCCATCCGCATGCGTTGGCCAAGAAGGGGCCGCGGGGCATATTTGATCCCAGCACGCAGCGGGTGAAACCGGATCTAACGACAACCGGTGCTTCCAGCGATTTCCTTTACGTTGTTCCGGCAGATGCGGCGACGATCTACAACTCCCCGATCAAGTCGCTGAATCCGGCTGCGTCGGGGCCAACCGTGGACGGAAGCGGCGCGAAGATCGGTATTCTCGGTGACTCAAACATCTCACTTGCTCAAAACGCGAACTACCGAAAGCGTTTTGGACTTTCGGCCAATGCGCCGACGGTGATTATTGATGGCGGGAAAGACCCTGGAATCAATGGGGATGCGGTTGAAGCGTATTTGGATACCGAAGTCGCAAACGGAGTGGCTCCGGGGGCGAAGATCTATTTCTATACCGCGGCAGATACGGCTGTAAGTTATGGCCTGGACCTTGCAACACTCCGCGCGGTGAACGACAACATCGTTGACGTCTTGAATATGAGCTTTGGTGCCTGTGAAGGCGGCTTAGGTACGGCTGCCAACCAGTTTTATGAGGAGGTTTGGCAGCAGGCTGCTGCGCAGGGAATCTCCGTGACAGTTTCGACGGGCGACTCTGGCTCAGCGGGCTGCGACGACCCCAACACGCAGACTGTTGCCTATTACGGCCTTCAGGTGAATGGACTGGCTTCTACGCCCTTTAACATTGCTGTCGGTGGAACAGATTTTGCAGTCCTGGCAGGCCCTGACGGCAGCGGCGCGAACTTTACAAACTATGTGTCAGCGAAGAATGAGAAAGGAACTCTGGGCTCGGCGCTCGGCTACATTCCTGAAGTCCCGTGGAACGATACCAGCTTCACCTTTCCTCCAGGAACGATCGGCAACTCCAAGGCCGCTCCCAATCCCTATTGGAATATCGTCGCAGCTGGCGGTGGCAAGAGCAATTGCTCAAACGGGTCAGTGAATAGCGCTGGGAACCTGGTGTGCAAATCGGGCTACGCAAAGCCCTCGTGGCAGAATGCGCCTGGCGTCCCTGCCGACCATGCTCGCGATCTTCCGGACGTTTCGCTGTTTGCCGCCAATGGCCTCTATTACGGTGCCTGGGGCATCTGCACGGATCAGGATTCCGATACAAACGGCAATCCAATCAAGGATTGCACGCCGGGTTCGGATGGACTGCCTGCCGGCCAGTTTTACATCTACGGTGTCGGTGGTACGTCGGCCTCTGCGCCTGCATTTGCCGGCATGCTGGCACTGATCAAACAATCGACCGGCGAACGCCAGGGGCAGGCTGACTATGTGCTCTACAATTTGGCGCGCACCGCATCCAGCACCTTCCATGACGTTGTGACCGGGAACAACGGTGTTCCCTGCCAGGCCGGAACAGCGGACTGCAACAAGAATTCCAAAGGTAGCTACTACCTTTCTGGATACAACGCGACGGCGGGGTATGACCTTGCTTCAGGATTGGGCAGCGTCGACGTGTCAGCCCTCCTGGCAAACTGGGCAAGCGCTGGTCTCAAGAGCACCACGACGCATCTCACGGTCACTCCTGCTTCGGTGGAACACGGTCACAAGATCAACGCCAACGCGACCGTAACGACCAGTGGCGGAACGGCGACCGGTGAAGTAGCATTGACGGCCATCGCCAGCCCGCCCATCACCCCGCCAGGCATCGCGATTGGAACCTATCCTCTGGGTGCGGGCGGTTCTACAGGCAGTATTGCGGTCAATGGTCTGGATGCAGGGAACTACCACCTGATTGCGAGCTATGGTGGTTCCACCGCATTCACGCTAAGCGTTTCGACCCCGGTCGCCGTCGCAGTCACTTCGGAGCCCAGCATCACGAAACTGACTGCCACGTCTACCAACCCGATCAGTGGCGGCAAGTCCAGTTCCACCACGATTCCTTACGGTTATCCGGTCGATCTCAAGGCGGTTCCGTACGGTGTGAATTCCCCGATCGTTGCTGGCGTAGTCCAGCCAGACGGTATTGCAACTGGTACCGTCACCTTTGAGGATGGCGTGACCGGGCTGGGCTCTCGACCGTTGAATCCTGATGGTAGCGCCGTGTCGGCCAGCAATTTGCCTTCACCCGGTCCACAGTCAATTCAAGCGATGTACAAGGGCGACAAAAACTTCCAGCCAAGCACCGGAAAGCTGGTACTGCATATCGTCAAGGGCGAGACGATGGTCCATCTCACCTCCAGTGCAAATCGCAACACCGGCAAGCCAATCGTGTTCACTGCTGAGTTGAGTACCACCAGTGCTGGCGAAGCGCCGACCGGCAACATTGCAATTGAAGATGGCACCAAGATCTATGCTACGGGCAAGATTGTGGGTGTTGTTGGCACGTCTGACTTGCCGGCCACGGGGACCGTTGTCATCACCACGACCAACCTGCCAATGTCCGATGCGAAACTGAAAGCCGTTTACCTCGGCGACGACAACTACGCTGGTTCGATTTCTAATCTCGTAGCGCTCAAAGCCCGCCCTCACTTTGACATCAAGAACATCAGTGTCACGCTGCCGGCCGAACATTCAACCGCTGCTGCCTTTATGGAAGCAAAGTCAGAGGATGGTTACTCGGGGACGATCAAGTTCACCTGCAAGCTGGTCGGCCCGTACAAGGGCAGCAACCCTCCTGAGTGCGCCATGTACCGCAATTCGTACGGGATCGCTTCAGGACGAACGGTTCATCCCCAAATCCTGATTTTTGGCAAGGGAACGAAGCTTCCTCCCGGCGTAACAATGACCAGCGATAACACGCGCTTCGGTCTGGGTCTCGGCATCGGCGGGGCGGCACTCGCCTGCTGCCTGTGGTTTGGCATCCCGGCGCGGCGACGTGGCTGGCAGTCGATGCTGCTCTCGCTTTTGCTGCTTCTTGTGGCGGCCTCAGGTTTCACGGCTTGCGTCACACCTGCCAAGATCATCTCGGTGGGAGGTTACACGTTCCAGGTGACCGGCACGGATTCAGCTGACCCGACCAATACAACAACCGCAACGGTCAAGGTAAACGTGTTGTAGCAAACAGGAAATGCGATCGGTAGTGCAAAAGGCCATTCGTTTTACCAGGCAAGGTCTGGTGATGAATGGCCTTTGTGTTTGTAGTAAATTTCAACTACAGTCGGCGTGTGTTGGCCCTTATTTCCCCTTACTATGAAGGAGAAAGTGGCCAATTCCCGGTGTCGAGGCATGGGCTGTTCATTTTGAGGCAACCTCGCATGGGCGAAGCGCGTCAGAATGAAGGTGAGCCTCGGGGACGTTATGGGCTACACTGGCAGCACGCTCGTGGGAAGCTCCTCCCGCACTCACTGGATCTGAATTTCAGTCCTACTTCACGTTGAATGAAAGGGGTTTGCACTATGGCAAACGATAATCAACAGGCATTTGGATGGTTTCTGGCTGGTCTTGGGCTTGGTGCCCTGGTCGGCATTCTCTACGCGCCCAAGAGCGGTCGCGAAACTCGCGAAGACCTCGTGGCCTCTGCGAAAGACGGTACAGAGTATGTGCGAGTTCGCGCTCGCGAAGTCGTTGACGAAGCTGGTCACTATGTTGAACGCGGCAAAGGGCAGGCGGTCGAGTATGTACAGCGTGGCCGTGAAGTGGTCGAACGGGGTCGCTCCCAGTGGGAAGACTTCGTGGACCGTGGCAAGGGTTTCGTGAACGACCAGACGGTGAAGGTATCGGCTGCCGTAGACGCGGGCCGTAATGCCTACCAGGAAGCTGCGGCTGCTCCGGGTGAGGGTCCGCTCTCCTAAACCGGTTACGGCACTCGGAAGGTGAACCGGTTTCGCTGGACGAGGTGCGACTACTGATGTGCAGGGTGCCTGAGTTGGTGCCCTGCACGTCCCTCTTTTTCGGGCGGAGGAGCTGGACAGCCCTGGAGTGAGATCCCTGCCATGGAATGGAATACCCAGACAATTCTGATCGTTTTCGTCGCACTTACGGGTGCTGCTGTGCTGCTGCAGGCCCTGGTGCTGGTGGGAATTTTGATTTCACTGCGAAAAACGGCCAAGTCCCTGCTGGAGGCGACTGAGGATCTCAAATCGACCGTTCTCCCCATGGTTGTTTCTACGCGCGAATTGCTGGAGCGGATTACTCCGCAGATTATTACGGTGACCGACGGATTGTCAGAAATGACAAAAACGGTGCGCAAGGAAGCCGCGGGGGTGACTTTTTCGGCGGCAGAAATTATGCAACGCGTAAGCCTGCAGACGCAGCGCCTGGACGCGATGCTGACCAACGGTTTGAATACGGTGGAGCGCGTGGGCGCTGTTGTGGAATCGACCATTGCCGTGCCGGTGCGGCAGGTCAATGGCATTCTGGCAGCGGTACACGCGGTAATTGATACGTATCGCTCAGTTGACGCAACGCGTGACCCGGCACGTGCACCATCCCGAAAGTCAACCAGTCCTGGTTTTGACCCTGAGATTTAAGATGTTTCCAGGAATTTGCTGAACTCTCCAGGATTGGCGCCGATTCCTGAGGGCGACTGTCGTCGCGGTAAGCCGGTTCTGCGTCTACATGCAAAAGATTGAAAATCGCCTGACAGGGGAACCACAATGCATGTAAGAACCGGGCCCTTTTATATTGCCTCGGCGGTGTTCATTGCGGGGTTGTCTCTGGCTCCTGCGGTTGGTGCTCAAGCTAACCCCTCGCAGACCTTGCTGGTGCTTTCAAAGCATGACCACACGCTTTCGATCGTCGATCCGGCAACGCTGACGGTTCTGGGTCGCGCGACAGTTGGGGAAGACCCGCATGAAGTCGTCGCTTCTTCTGATGGCAAGACGGCTTACGTCTCAATTTACGGCGGTGGCAGGTTTCACACAATCTCTGTCGTCGACCTGGTTAACAGGAAATCACTGCCGGAAATTGACCTGGGGCCGCTGAACGGGCCGCATGGTCTGGCGTTTAGCGGCGGTAAGCTGTGGTTCACGGCAGAGGGCGCCAAAGTTATCGGAAGCTATGACCCTGCCGTGGGCAAGATTGACTGGGTCATGGGCACCGGACAGAACCGGACGCACATGATTTATGTCACGGCCGACCAGAAACAGATTTATACGACCAATGTCAGTTCAGCGACGGTGAGCATCCTGGAGAAGGTGGCGCTGCCGCCGATGGGACCGCCGCCGGGTATGCCGGGTATGCAGGGCGCGCCGCCAGCAGGGCCGGCACTGGGCGCTGGAGGGCCTCAGCGCATGGATTGGCTTCAGACGGTCATCCCCGTTGGCCAGGGCGATGAGGGCTTCGATGTTTCCCCGGACGGCCGCGAGCTTTGGACCGCCAACTCTCAGGACGGAACCGTTTCGGTGATCGATATTGCAGGCAAGCGGCTTTTGCTGACCATCAACGCCAGGGTTTTTGGCGCGAACCGGCTGAAGTTCACGCCGGATGGGTCGAAAGTGCTCATCTCAAGCCTGAGGGATGAGAACCTGGTCATTCTTGATGCCTCCACACGAACGGAAGCGAAGCGGGTGAAGATTGGCCATGGCGCAGCCGGCATTCTGATGCAGCCGGATGGCGCGCGCGCCTTCATTTCCTGTGGCCCGGACAACTACGTTGCCGTACTCGATCTGAAGACGCTTGAAGTGACTGAACACATCGATGCAGGCGGCGAGCCGGACGGCCTGGCCTGGGCCGTGCGGCAGTAGCTCAGCTCCGCGTGGACCTGGTCATTGAATTGGGAACGGAATCGATCCAGCCGCCGCCGACCACGTCGACACCCTCGTAGAAGACGGCACATTGGCCCGGAGTAACGGCGCGCTGGGGAATATCGAACTCCGCCAGCGCACGGCCGTGGCCCTTGGGCGTGAGGGTGGCCCAGGCGGGCTCATGGCGATGGCGAATCTTGGCCTGCACACGCATGGGGGCGGTGAGGTCGGGGATGCTGATCCAGTTCATGTCTTTGACGCGGAAAGCAGGGGAATTCAGCTCTGATTCTGCGCCCAGGGTCACGCGGTGGCTGGCCGCGTCAATCTGAATGACATACAGCGGATTTGGCGAAGTGACGCCGAGGCCCTTGCGCTGCCCGTAAGTAAAGTTGTGCACGCCGGCATGGGTGCCCATCACCTCGCCGCTGGTCGAAACCAGGTCACCTGAAGAATCAGGCACTGGCTGGCCCTGCTCTTCGAGATAGTTGGCAATGAACTCCTTGTAGTCTCCGCCCGGAATGAAGCATATTTCCTGCGAATCGGGCTTGTCGGCGAGGGCGAGGTTGCTTTGTCGCGCAATTTCGCGCACCTCTGGCTTTTGCAGGTGTCCGAGCGGGAAGAGCGTATGTGCAAGCTGTTCCTGGGTCAGTCCACCAAGAAACCAGGTCTGGTCCTTGGCCAGGTCGGCGGGCCGCTTGAGAATCCAGCGGCCACGCGCAGGGTCGTACTCGTTGCGTGCGTAGTGGCCGGTGGCGATGAATTCCGCACCAATCTGCCGAGCGGTCAGCAGCAGCTGGTCAAACTTGAGGTGGTTGTTGCACAGGGAGCAGGGAATCGGCGTGCGGCCCTTGAGGTATTCGCTGACAAAGGGGCGCACAACATCGGCCTCAAAGCGCTCCTGCTGGTTTACCACGTAGTAAGGGATGCCGAGAGTCTCGGCGACGCGGCGGGCGTCGTAGACGTCATCCAGAGAGCAGCAGCGGCCTGCCTTGGGCGCGTCTGGCACTCCAGGCTTGCCGGCGAGGCGGTTCTGGTCCCAGAGCTGCAGCGTCAGCCCAATGACTTCGGCTCCCTCGGCGCGCAGCATCGCCGCGACGGTCGAGGAATCGACGCCACCAGACATCGCAATGGCGATGGTACCGGTATGAAGTGTGGTAGCTCCCATGGCTCAGCCAGCCGTTCCGACAAAGAAATCAGGGGCATCAGCCATCGCTGGGGCGAGCTCACGAAGCCGACTGGCCGCTGCCGGAATTACCTCGAGTGCGTAGTCGATGTCTTCGTCGGTCGCAGTCTTCATCAGGCTGAATCGCAGGCTGGCGCGGGCGCGGGTCTTGTCCAGGCCCATGGCCATCAGCACGTGTGAGGGCTCGGTTGCGCCGGAGTGGCAGGCCGAGCCGCCCGAAACGGCCAGACCCTTCAGGTCGAGTGCGATCACCAGAGCTTCGCCTTCCAGATGGTCAAACCAGATGTTCGAGGTGTTAGCTGCCCTTGGCGCAACCTTGCCGTTGGCGTTGGCACCGTTCACGCCGGTGCCGGGAACCTGCGCAAGGAGACCCTTCTCCAGCCGGTCGCGGAGAGCGGCCAAGCGATACATCGCGCCGGATTCAAGGCCGTGCATGGCAATCTCGGCGGCTTTGCCGAGGCCGACGATGGCGGGAACATTCTCTGTGCCTGCACGGCGGCGGCGCTCATGGCTGCCACCCACAAAAATCGGCTCGAGAGGCGTGCCGCGGCGCACATACATCGCGCCCACGCCCTTCGGGGCATACATTTTATGGCCGCTGATGCTCAGCACGTGGCAGCCGATGCGGCTCACGTCGATCGGAATCTTGCCCGCGCCCTGGACCGCGTCAATGTGGAAGAAGACCCCGGTCTGGGCAGCGATTTTGCCAATCTCTTCGACCGGCTGCACAACACCGGTTTCGTTGTTGGCGAGCATCACGCTGATCAGCCGCGTCTCGGGGCGAATGGCGCGAAGAATATCCATCGGGTCAATGAGACCGTCAGGCTGCGGAGGGATCAGCGTTGTTTCCACACCGTCATGGGCCAGCCGTTCAGCGGCTGCAAGCACTGCCGAGTGTTCGATCGAAGTCGTAATCAGGTGATCGCCAGGGTGCAGCAGGCCAAAGAGCGCTGTATTGTCGCCCTCGGTGCCGCCCGAGGTGAAGACCACCTCAGCGTCGTGGCAGCCGAACAGCTCAGCCAGCGTAGCGCGGGCCTGATCCACCGCAGCACGGGCGCGCTGGCCCTGCTGGTGAATTGAAGAGGCATTGCCGAAGTGCTCCATCCAATAGGGACGCATGGCCTCCATCACCTCCGGCAACAGGGGTGTCGTGGCATTTGCATCCATATAAACTCGGCGCATCGTAAAGTTCTCCTATTTTCATATTGTACGTAGAGTTGGCTTGCGCGGATACTGCGGCAGCGTTTTCCGTGAGAAAGCATGATTGATTGACAGGAAGCGTGGGTTGAACAGGGTCTGACAGTTCATCCGCTGATGAGATCGAACTGGTGTTCTGCGGATGGCTCCTGCTAGAGTCATAGCGCGGTCCGTACTTCCGTCCGTTCCGCCTGGAGGATTGAAACTATGCGTCTTTTGTCGCGCGCACTTGCCCTGCGGCTCGTCGGTTGTTGCCTGCTGGCCACTGCCTCAACCTGTGCATTCAGCCAGACGGCTGCGACCCCTGCCAAACCCGCCCTCGGGAGCAAGGTCTCGCCCGCAGAAACCTATAACAAGCTGCTTACCGGCATGGAAAAGGAGTTTGTCGACCTGGCCGAAGCCATGCCTGAGGCTCAGTACAACTTCGCGCCGACCACCGGCGAATTCAAGGGCGCCCGCACCTTTGCCCAGCAAGTGAAACACGTTGCCGGCTCGAACTACTATTTCTTTGGCGGCACGGGCATGAGCGAAGCTGACGAGAAGGCCAAGGAAGATGCCATCGACAAGCTCACGTCCAAGGCCGACATCATCAAGGCGCTCAAGGAATCCTTTGTGCTGGCTCATACCTTTGTCGGCGGCATGACAGCTGACAACGCCTTTGAGATGACCACGGCGGGCACGCGCGCCGGTATGGCTGCTTTTGGCATGTCACACTTCATGGATCACTACGGCCAGATGGTCGAGTACGCCCGCATGAATGGCATTGTGCCCCCGGCCAGCCGCGGCGGTATGTAGGCAACTTTGTAATTTTGCCGCACACCAAAGCGGGGACCCGATGGGGTCCCCGCTTGCTTGCTTTCAACGATGCAACTCGCTACCCGCGATCAGCCAGCGGCACGTACGGCGAAGGATACACCGGCCCGATGTACTCAGCGCGAGGCCGAATCAGCCGGTTGTCGTCCAATTGCTCGATCACGTGAGCAGCCCAGCCAGAGATGCGGCTGACGGCAAAGATCGGCGTGAACAGGTCCACATCGATGCCCAGCGTTGTGTAGGTCGAGGCGGAGTAGAAATCCACGTTTGCGTTGAGCTTCTTTTCTGCATTGATGAAAAGCTCAATCTGGCGCGACCAGTCGTACCACTTCGTCAGGCCGGAGTCTTTCGAAAGCCGCTCGCTCATGGCGCGCAGGTGGGTAGCGCGCGGGTCTTCGGTTTTATAGACGCGATGGCCAAAGCCGGAGACCTTTTTCCTGGATGCCAGCATCTCCCGAACGTACTCGACGGGATCAGCCCCAGCCTTTTCGATGGCGTAGAGCAGCCGCATCACTGCCTCATTGGCACCGCCGTGCAGGGGCCCCTTGAGGGCACCAATGGCACCGGTGACAGCCGAGTGGATGTCAGACAAGGTTGCAGCAATGACCCGTGCGGCAAAAGTAGATGCATTCAACTCGTGATCGGCATGCAGAATCAGCGCCACGTCCAGGGTCCGCGCGGCAGTTTCAGAGGGCTTTTCACCATTGAGCATCCACAGAAAATTGGCAGCATGGGTCAGCGTCGGATCAGGCTCGACAACGGCCAGGCCCTTGCGCAGGCGGTCATAGATGGCGACAATCATGCCCACCTGCGAAGTCAGCCGAAAGCTCTTGCGCACATTGGCCTCGTGCAGGCAGTCCTTTTCGTCGACGTCATACATGCTCAACGCTGAGACAGCAGTCCGCAGCACTTCCATTGGAGTGGCGTTGGCCGGAAAGCTTTGCAGCAGCGGGAAAATGTGAGGGTCCAGCACGCGAGACTGGGCAAGCTGCGCGGTGAATTCCTGCAACTCGGCCGCGTTCGGCAAGCGCCCGTTCCAAAGCAGATAGGTTGTCTCTTCAAATGTGGAGTGGACAGCAAGTTCGTGGATGTCGATGCCGCGATACGAAAGAATGCCCGCATCGCCGTCGATCCAGCAAATGCCTGAGTTTGCTGCGACAATTCCTTCAAGACCTTTACCTGCAACCGCCGTCGCCATATGTCGTGTCCGCTCCCAGTCCAGTATGTTCGCAATGATTCAGAGTAAAACGGGCCGGTCCAGAGTTCTGACCCGTAAGGCAATCCAGGCAATCCCGAATAAGGTAGTAAAACTCTTTATAGCGCAGCGATTCCCTGCTTGTCACTTCCATCGAGACAAGAGTTTGTGCGGGCGCCTTCGTCAAGCGGGTTAGATTTGGCTCCGCACAAACAAGCTCGGCCTCAATCGCGGCAAAAGTTCGGCAATTGAAGGTGTTTTGCGTATTCTGAAGAGGTAATCAAGTGGGTCTGTATCCTCGGTCTTCGACGCGTCTTTGCGATACGTCTAACCGGTAAGACGGTTGAGCCGGTAGTCTGATGCAAAGGGAACTGAACCCAGAGGACGAGTACATCCAAAAACGAACCGGGTGCAAAATCAATTGCCCGGTGTGGTAGAGTTTTCCAAAACCGGTCAACCCCACGAAACCGGAGCCAACGAAAGGCAAACGTATGAGCGAATTTGATACCCCCCCTTCCCGACAGGTTTCTGGAGCCCTGATTGGCGTTATTGCTGCCACAATGCTGCTGGCAATCGGCGGACTGGTCTGGAGTTATGTGCTCTCTGGCCACATCACCCGTCAACAGGTCGCTTTGACCGAAGCCAGCGAGCAAAACACCAAGCTGGCCGCAGAGCTGCGCGAAACCAATGCGCGCCTCAAAGTAACCACAGAAGAGCTGGGGCAATCCCTCGGCCTGACGCAAAAGCAGCTTGAATCCCGCGCCCAGGAAATCCTGAGCCGTGAACAGGCTGACAGCAAGCGCCTTGAAACCGAACAGAAGGCCGCCGAGCAGCACATCACCGCCGTTTCCAGCGCCGTTTCTGATGTGAAGACCGATGTCGGTGGGGTGAAGACAGACGTAGCCAAGACGCAGAATGACCTGGCCAGCGCTGTCACCCAGATGCAGTCAATGAAGGGCGACCTCGGCATGCAGTCTGGACTGATTGCGCGCAATCATGATGAGCTGGAAGTGCTGAAGCACAAGGGCGATAAGAATTACTACGAATTCACCATCAGCAAGGGCGAGAAGAAGCCAGTCTCAACCGTCAGCCTTGAACTCAAGAAGTCTGATCCCAAAAAGAGTCGCTTCACGCTCAACGTCTACGCCGATGACAAGAAGTACGAGAAGAAAGACAAGAATGTCAACGAGCCTTTGCAGTTCTACACCGGCAAAGACCCCATGCTTTACGAGCTTGTCGTGAACTCGATCAATGCCAAGAATCAGATTACCGGCTACATCGTAACGCCCAAGGGCGCGCCTGTGCCACCGGCAATTCAGTAGGCAAACTGTCGGGCTACTGCTCGATCACCCCAGCCTTGGGCACCATCACGAGGGTGGGGTGATATTTGAACTCCAGGCTGATGTTGAGGTCCTTGCGCGCTGCCCACTGCTCCTTTGAGACGTGGAACGCAGAAATAATCATGCCGTCGAGTACCTCTTTCGGCTGGATGATCGTGTCCCTGGTAAGTGTCTTTGAGCGAAGACCCCTCATCTCTGGATACGCGATGAAGATGCGGTCATAGTCAATGGCGCTGGCGGCATAGCTTGAACGAGGGCCATCGTTCAGAGTCACGTTGGTCAGCATGTCCTTGAGGACGATGGGCTGATCGCTCTGGTTTCGCACCCTGACCTGCGAAAACACCAGGACCTGGTCAAACATCGCCGCATCCATTGGCACGCCGTTGGCGTCGTGTGGCGTGTTGATGGTATGCACCGAGTGAGACCAAATCTGGGTTACTTCTCCTACCGCAGCGGGAGGCTTGCGGTCTGAAAGCAGAAACAGCGTGATCGCCACGGTAATCAGCACAAATGCGGCAATTGCTGTCCAGATGAAGTAGCCACTCCCCTTGGCGAGGTCTTCTCCCTCGGCGCTCGGGTCATGGGCTTGGCGCGTGTCTTCTTTGAGTTGCAGTAAGCTCATAGCGACCTTATCTTACTCCCATTCCACAGCAATCAGGCGATGAAATTGTGCGTCGAGCCGCTCGGGGGATTCCTGCGGACGAGGGTTTGTGAAAGAGATTGCCTGGCGATGCTGAAAGCCAACATCAGGGCCGCGGCCGCAGGGCAGCCAGGAAGTCCTTTGCAGCCAACGTATTCAGCACGTCTGCGGGCCCCAGCCAGGCGCGTCGCAGTTGTTTAATCCCATAGCGCATCTTCTCCATGTGCCTGGTGTCATGCGCGTCAGTATTGATCACAATCCTGCATCCCAGTTCCTTGGCCAGGCGCAGGTCGCGGTCGCACAGGTCGAGGCGCTCCGGCGCGGCGTTATGCTCAACCGCCACCCCCAACTCTGCCGCCCTGCGCAGCACCGCGGGCAAATCAATGGCAAACGGCTCGCGGCGCAGCAACAACCGGCCCGTCGGATGCCCCAGGATGCGCACATACGGGTTTTCAATCGCCCGTAGCACCCGCGCCGTCATCTCTTCTTTTGGCTGGTGTAACAGCGTGTGCACACTGGCAATCACCACATCCATCTCGGCCAGCACTTCATCTGGCAAGTCGAGCGCACCATCGCCGAGAATGTCCACTTCAATCCCGGTGAAGACACGAATCCGCCCCTCCATCTGCTCATCTACGAGGCGAATCTGCCGAACATGCTCCAGCGCGCGCTTTTCGTCCAGACCGTTGGTCATGGCCAGGTTCTTTGAATGGTCCGTGATGGCGATGTACTGGTAGCCACGCGCCAGCCCGGCCTCGGCCATTTCGCGAATGGAGTTGTGTCCGTCCGTGGCGTGCGTATGCATGTGCACGTCGCCGCGGATGTTGTCCTGCTCGATCAATTTTGGCAGCTCATGCCGGGCTGCTGCCTCAATTTCGCCAAGATTCTCACGCAACTCAGGCGGAATCCAGTCCAGCCCCAGCGCCTGATAGATTGACTCCTCGGTCTCCGCCGCCACCACGGATTCGTCATCCAGCCGGGCAAGTGCCCATTCGCTGAGCGTGTAGCCCATCTTCAGTGCGCGTTGGCGCAATGCGACGTTGTGCATTTTCGAGCCGGTAAAGTACTGCAGAGCGGCACCATAAGAGCCCTCAGGCAGCAGCCGTACGTCTACCTGAAGACTGCTGCCAAGGTAAAAGCTCACCTTGTTTTCGCCGCGGGCAATCATGTCTCGAATGCCGGGATAAGCGGCCGTATAGGCTACCGCTTCTGCTGCGCGCGCAGGCTCGCAGGCAGGCCCGGTGACCAGCAGATCCAGGTCGCCCGCCGTTTCGCGCCCGCGTCGCAGGGAACCAGCGGGCGTCACGCGGTCAATTCCGGCGAATCCGTCAAAGGCCAGCAAGTATTCTGTGAGCCGCTCCGCCGCTTCCTTGGCCTGGTCAATGCGGAATCGCCCTGCGCTCTTGCGGAAATCTTCGATCCCCTTGCGCAGCTTTTCGATCTGCTTTTCTCCCATGCGTGGCAATCCAGCAAGCCGCCCCGCGTCGATGGCCGCCGCCAGTTGGTCGATACTCGCGATTTGCGCAGCCTCCCACAGCAGCGCCACCGTCTTGGGGCCCATGCCAGACAGCTTCAAAAGGTCGAGAATGCCAGATGAATAGCGCGCCAGCAACTCATCTCTCAGCGGAATCGAACCCGTAGCGACGGCCGCCTGGATGTTGGCCGCCATGCCTTTGCCAATGCCCGGTACTTCCAGCAGCCTCGCCAGATCCACTGAAGCTGCGGCCAGATCGACCGTGCTCTGTTCTGCGGCTTCGGCGGCACGGCGGTAGCTGCGAATGCGAAAGGTATCGCCTCCGCTGATCTCCAGCAGGTCGCCGGTCTCGGTCAGTAATCGGGCAAGGGTTGCGTTATCCATGGGGTGCTTGTTTCTCCAAGGACAGTATCTTAGAAACAGGGCCTCATCGGCCAGAAATGCCTCGATCGCAATCCGCGACCAAGGACGAAAAGACGGTCATTTTTGCCGTTTTGGAGAGAAGTCACCTGGATTTCTTCGGAGAGATGCGGAGCAAGCACACGAATCCTCACCGACTTCCGCAAAAGTGACGAGCCGGGAGGAATGAGCAGGTTGCGAGGCGAGAACCTCGCTGCCCAGGGCCGCTGGAATCGAATGGATTGCAATGGGCCCGAATCGCTCCAGAGAAGCAAACGAGATGCGCTAGGCCACAGCCGTAGCAGCTTCCTTTTGCCGCATTACGGCATCTGCCTGCGGACCTTTCTGTCCGTTGACAATGTCGAATTCGACTTCGTCCCCCTCTTTCAGAGACTTGTACCCATCTACCTGAATTGCCGAATAATGCACAAACACGTCAGGTCCGTCTTCACGACCAATAAAGCCGAAACCCTTCGCATTATTGAACCACTTGACCGTGCCTTTGTATTGAGCCACAGGTTGTACCTTCCTTTGTCGACACTTGCGACGTTCTGGGGAAGCCGCTTGAATGTAAGACGCAAATAATCCGTGAAAAGTTGGTGCAATCATCTCCGGATTTTCCACGGTAAAAAAGCAAGCCCCCCACTGCGCTTTTCGCGCGAGTGAGAGGCTTGCAATTCTGGCCAGGGCGGAAACGATTATTTTTTGCGCTTTAAGCCCAGGTGGCGAGCGTAGAGCAGCACCGTGGTCAGCGTCTTTCCGTCAATAATTTTGCCCTTGTCCACCATCTCGAGCAGCTCTGAGAGCTTTACCAGGCGGAAGTCGATATTCTCATCTTCCTCCGGGGTCGCGTCTCCGGCGATGAGTCCTTCCGCCAGAAAAACCTTCATCGACTCCCCAAGAAAGCCGGGACTGGCGAAGTACTCCACCAGGGGAGACCACTTCTTCGCCTGGTAGCCGGTTTCTTCGGCCAACTCGCGCTTGGCACCGTCCAGCGGCTTTTCGCCAGCATCCATCTTGCCTGCCGGCAATTCCCACATGAACTGCCCCGCCGCGTGGCGGTACTGCCGCTCCATGACGATCCAGGGGTCTTTCTTTGACTTGCCAGGGTCCACGGCGAGAATAACCACCGACCCGTTGTGCCGGATCACGTCCCGATGCGATTCGCGCCCGCCCGGCTCAATCAGATGGTCCCGCACCACGCGAAACAGCGGCCCTTCGTAGGCCACTTGAGAATCAAGCAGCTGCGCCTTGGTGTCACTCTTTGCGGTTTTCAGGCTGGATTTTTTAGACTTTCCCTCAACGACGGGTACTTTGGCTTCTTTCTGTGGGGCCTTGGGGGCCTGGGGCGATTGCCTGGTTGCTTTCTTTACGGCAGTTTTTACCTTGGAAACAGCTTTCCGCGCAGCTTTCACTCCTTCTGGAGCAGTGCCGCTCGTCGCGTTATCACTTGCAATGCTGGAAACACTGGTTTCCACACCTGGAGCGACAACACCTTCAGTGCTGATCTTCTTCTTTGCTTTTGCCATCTTTTTCCTCACGCGAACCAACTGCAAAGTCTCGCCAAGCATTACGGTACCACTTGGCCGAGTCAGCACTGTGACAAGGTTGCTCACCTCGCATGCAAATTTCTTTTGCTGCAAGGTCCCCCTCATTGCATCCATCGGCGTAGCCAACGCATCCCTAACCCTGACGTTCAATACCACCAGTTAGACTGAATCAAGGCACGGGATTTTACCCCCCTTCAGAAACCCAGAGAGACCCCAGTTTGAACGCAGAGTGCTACCCCATCACCGTTGTGCCCGGCCTCAGCCGCCTCTTTCGGGACTATTGTTCCGCAGAGCCGTCGGTGCCTTTCGGGGACCTCCATACGACTCTTCCGCATCCCTGGTTCGCGGGTAACCCACGGGACCGGGCCTGGCAACAGACGCCCATTCTCCACAGCCCGAGCCATCGGGCGCAGGTGGCGGCACTGCTTGCTGCGCAAAACCCTTCGCTTGCCCTCGTTTCCTCACTCGACCAACTGCGTCAGGGCGCAAATGTTGTCGTCACCGGCCAGCAGGTCGGAATTCTCGGTGGACCCCTGTTTACTCCCCACAAGGCGGCTACCGCCGTCTCCCTGGCTGCTCAGGCAACGGCAGCCGGTCATCCCCATCTGCCTGTCTTTTGGCTCGCGACAGAGGATCATGACTTTGCCGAGGTCAATCACGTCACCTTCCCGGCGCGTCGCTCCCAGACCCGGCTGACCTACGACAGGGCGCCAGCGAGCGCAGTTCCCGTCGGCGGCGTCGTGCTCGACGACTCAATCACGCACCTGATCGACCAAGCCTGGGAGCTGCTCGGCTATTCCGATGCCATGCAGTGGCTTGCGGCAGCCTACCGGCCAGGGCAGACGCTGGCCAGGGCCTTCGCGGAGTTCTATGGCAAAGTGTTTTCCGCTCACGGATTGCTGGTTCTCGACCCCTCGGGGCGCACCGCCCATCGGCTCGGAGCGCCTGTCCTCCAGGCTGCAATCGAGCGCGCCGATGAACTGCACCAAGCCCTGCTCCATCGCAATCGGGAACTCGCTTCCGCCGGATACCATGCGCAGGTCGCCGTTGCCCAGGGCAACAGCCTGCTCTTTTTGTTGGACGCAAACTCGGGCGCGCGCAACGCCCTCAAGCGCACAGAATCCTCCGCCGCAGAGCCAACCGGCCTCTGGCAGGCTGGCCGCGACCGCTACTCCTCCGATGAGCTGCTCGGCATTCTTGCCAGCGAGCCGGAACGCATTTCTCCCTCAGCTCTGCTGCGCCCCTTGTTTCAGGATCAGATTTTGCCGACCTCCGCCTACGTCGGCGGATCCGCAGAGGTCGCCTATTTCGCTCAGTCTGCGGTCCTTTACGAACGCATTCTGGGCCGGCTCACCCCGGTGCTGCCGCGCCTCTCCGCTACCCTCGTCGAACCCTCTATTGCCGAGTTGCTCGACCGCCACGAGCTTTCGCTCGAAACGATTCTCGCCTCCACTGAAGAATCCCTGGCCCAGCGCCTCGCAGCCCGCGCCATGCCCATCGCCGGGAAGCAGCGTCTAGCCGCCGCTGGCAACGCTCTCGAAGGCGAACTCACCTTTCTCACCGACTACATGACCCAGCTCGACGCTGACCTCGGCCGCTCCGCCGCCGTCTCCGCCAGTAAGATGCGCTACCAGATGAATCGCCTGCGTCGCATGGCCGCCAATTTTGAACTGCAAAAGGAAACCTCCCTCGCCCGCCATGCCCAGGCCGTCGTACAGGCCATCTATCCTCACGGCCACCTGCAGGAGCGGTCAGTTGGCGCGGCCTTTTATCTGGCCCGCTATGGCGAAGGGCTCGTCAATACTCTGGTACGCGAGGCTGGTGACGGCTGCCCGGGCCACAGGCTGATTCAGCTATAATTCGCCTCATCTTCCGGAGGCCCTGTTTTGAGACTTCGCTCTTCCCTCGTGCTCGTCGCTGCCGCTCTGGCCTTCACGCTTGTGTCGCTCGAAACCTCAGCTCAGACGGCGAATGCCGCACCCACCTCAGGGTGCACGGAAGCGGCTTCGTCGAACGCGTTCCTCGGTATCACCACCATTCGACTCTGGCCCGGGGACGCGCCCGGGGCCAAGGGCTCTGCCTGCGAAGACGTCCCGACACTCTCTGTCCTGCAGCCCCAACCCGGCCATGAAAACGGCAGCGCCGTTATCGTGCTGCCCGGTGGCGCCTACATGGGCCTGGCCTCCATCCTCGAGGGCAGGGAAGTAGCCGACTGGTTCGCCGCGCATGGCTTCACCGCCTACGTTCTCCGCTACCGGCTCGGCCAGAAATACCTGCTTCCCGTGCCGCTCGTCGATGCCCGCCGCGCTGTGCAACTGGTCCGCGCTCGGGCTCGCGACTTTCACATTGCCCCCAATCGAATAGCGGTCATCGGATTCTCAGCGGGCGGCCACCTCGCCGGGCTCTCCGGAACCCAATTCGTCCCCGGCAAGCCCGATGTAGAAGACCCCATCGAACGCGTCTCCAGCCGCCCCGACTATCTCATCCTCGGCTACCCCTGGATCGGCGGCATCAGCCCCAACACCGCCCACCTGACCTATTGCCAACTGGTCAACATCATGGACCGCTGCGAAGAGTTCCAGAAGAACTACTCACCTGACCGCTTCGTCAGCAAAGACACCCCGCCAACCTTCATTTATCACACCACCGACGACGCCACGGTCCCCGTCGAACAAGCGCTCAGCTTCTATGAGGCTCTGCTCAAGTCAGGCGTGTCAGCAGAAATGCACATCTTCGCCAAAGGCGCCCACGGCAGCGGCCTCGGCAAAGGCGAAGCCGCCCTCGACCAGTGGCCCGGCCTGCTCGAAACCTGGCTCCGAACGCAGGGCCTGCTCACCCCCGACGAGTCCGTCATTCCACCTAAGCCAGGCTGGATGAAGTAAGCCGCAGCGAGCTAGGATGCCGTGCGAACCTTCTCGATGTCGGACGCTGTTTGAAACTCACCGGCCCCAGAAGTCACGGAAGGATTCACGCGCGGAGTGCCGTCGGGATGCACTGGAACCCCGTCCCTCTGAATCAACAAGGGATTCGGCCAGCCTTGATCGATTGTCGCTTGGGCAAAGCAGGCCTCGACGGCAGCCTCGTCATTCGGCCCATAGGGGCCAGCGTTCGGGTCATTCGGGTCATTCGGGTTGTAGGGAATCTGAGCATCTGAATCCTGTTCGCGCTTCACTCGATCCCAATCAGTCATGTCACGGTTTGGCAGCGGTAAAGGTTCTCCTCTCATTTCTGGATGCAGACCGAAATGAGATGCACCGCACCTTCCCGTTGCGCTTACTGCAAACCAAAGCAAGAATCGCTCCTCGATTTTCGACGAAGGCAATATCCTCAAACCGCTCTTAAGATTTCATTTTCAGGCGAATCGTGACCTTCTCAAGACTCTCGTAGACGCGATACGCCGCAAAGTAATCAAGACCATGCTTTCGCAGGTTGGATTCGCGCCTGGCTTCATCCCATGCATCCATCGGGCCATTCTAATTTGGATACTCGAATTGGTTTGCTACACGCGCCCAACAGTGTCCACCACAATCAGCTCAAAAACATAGTCCGGTAAAGCGTATCCCGCTGCACCGGCTTGAACCCGGCATCGCGAATAATCCGCCGCAGCTCTTCCTCCGTCGTGCAGTTGCTCGTCCCCGCAGCTTTGACCACGTTTTCCTCTAACATCACCGAGCCAACATCATTGCCGCCGAAGTGCAGCCCTAACTCCAGCACCTTGAGACCCTGGGTCACCCAGCTCGCCTGCACATTTTCAATGTTATCCAGATACAGCCGCGAGATAGCCAGCACCTTCAGATACTCGACCGATGTCGCCTCTTCCCACCCGCGCCCACCCAGCGCCGTATGGTTCGGCTGAAAGCTCCACGGAATGAACGCCGTAAAGCCGCCCGTCTCTTCCTGTAACTTTCGCACCACTTCGAAGTGGTTGATGCGCTGGTCAAAATTCTCGCCGACGCCAAACATCATCGTCGCCGTCGTCCGCATGCCAAGCTGGTGCGCAGTGCGATGTACGTCCACCCAGTCCTGCGTCTTGCACTTGAGTCGCGCAATCTTGTGGCGCACAACGTCGTCCAGAATCTCTGCCCCGCCGCCCGGGATCGAGTCCAGCCCGGCATCCCGCAGCCGCGCAATCGTGTCCCGCAGGCTCAATTCTGAATATTCGGCAATCGCCAGAATCTCGCTTGCCGACAAGCAGTGCAGCCAGATCTTCGGGAAGCGCTGCTTGATCCCCGTAAACAGCCGCTCAAACCAGTCAATCTTCAGGTCCGGGTGAATCCCGCCCTGCATCAGCACGCCCGTCCCGCCCAGTTCCTCAGTCTCAGCAATCTTCTCGTAGATCTTTTCGAAGTCGAGAATGTACCCCTCTTCGGCGCGAGGGTCCTTCACGCCGGCCTTGGGCAGCGGCCGGTAAAAGGCGCAAAACGTGCAATACTCCGTGCAGAAGTTGGTGTAGTTGATGTTGCGATCAATGATGTAGCTGACCACGCC
>JANYDG010000093.1 GCA_025359885.1 Acidobacteriota bacterium | reverse complement strand
AGCTTGAGGCCGGGGGTCTGCCTCCAGAGGCAGCGCGGCGAACCGCGGCGCGCCAGTTTGGCAATTTCAACAAGCTTCGCGATGAGAGCCGCGATGCGGTGGGAATTCCCCTGGAAAGTGTTGTGCAGGATGTGCGCTACGGGGTGCGGCAGATGCTGCGCTCACCGGGCTTTACATTGGCCGTGGTGCTGACACTGGCGCTGGGCATTGGGGCAAATACAGCTATGTTTTCGGTGGTGGAGGCGACACTGTTGCGGCCGCTCCCCTATCGTGACGCTGCACAGATCGTGCGCATTGAAGATGCGCCGCTGCGGGGTGCTTCTGTGGCGGGGTTGACCGGTGTGCCCAGGGTTTTTGACCTGAAGGCGCGCAGCAGATCGTTTGAGAGCGTCACGTGGATGTACGTCGATGCGCCGACCATGATCGTTGGCAACCGCCTGCCGGAGCACCTGGACGGAGCCAGCGTGAGTGGGCAGTTCTGGCGAGTGTTTGGCGCAAAGCCGATGCTGGGTCGCGTCTTTGATGAGCGCGAAGACCGGTCGAATGCGGCAGGCGTGGTCGTGCTGAGTTATGCCGCATGGCAGCGGTTGTTTGGTGGCGATCCATCCGTGGTGGGCCGGGCGGTAACGCTCGACAAGCAGGCAACCACGATCATCGGCGTGATGCCTGAGAGCTTCAATTACCCGGCAAAGACCGACATCTGGAAGCCGGCCCAACTCGATCCCGCCCAATGGAGTAGCTATCGCGGCGACGGCACGCGGTGGGCCAATGTTTTTGCGCGCCTCAAGCCATCCGTGACGCAGGCTGAAGCGACAAACGAGTTGAGGGTAATTGGCGCACAGTTAGCCGCTGAGCATCCGCAAACCGACGCGGGCTGGCTATTCAAGATGCTGGCTTTGCAGGATTATATGTACGGATCGATTCGGCCAGCTCTGCTGATTCTGCTTGCGGCGTCGAGTGTGCTGCTGCTGATCGGCTGTTTGAATGTAGGCAACCTCCTGCTCTCGCGTGCAACTACGAGGCAGCGCGAAGTCGCGTTGCGACAGGCGCTTGGCGCTTCTCAATCGCGCATCGTGCAGCAACTCGTGACCGAAAGCCTGTTATTGGCACTGACCGGCGGTGCAGTCGGACTGGGATCAGCCCTTCTGCTCATGCAGGCGGCTGGAGCATGGCAACCAGAGTTGTCGAACTGGTACGGCAAAGCTGCTCTGAATTGGCAGATGGTAAGCTTTGCCCTCACCGCCTCGTTGGGCGTGGGCATCCTGCTTGGCCTGATTCCTGCGTTCAGCATCCGACGAGGCAATCTGACGCACAGCCTCAAGAGTGGAGAAGTACGTGCCGCCGGGACGGCAGGAAGCCGTTTGCGGAGCAGCTTTATCGCAGTCCAGGTAGGGCTGTCTCTGGTCTTGCTCGTGAGTGCCTGTCTGCTGGTGGAGTCGCTTTGGAAGTTGACGGAGTCTCCCCTGGGCTTTCGGCCAGATCACGTACTTACCTTTGAGCTTAAGTTACCGTGGAATTCGGATGCAGTCGCAGTCGAAAATTTCTATGCAGCAGTGCAGCGAGGCATCGAAGCCCTGCCCGGCGTGAAACTCGTGGGGCAGACCAGCGCATTGCCCACCGTCCGTTGGCAGGCGCGCGGCAGCTACGACGTTGACTGGAAGCCTCGTACTCCAAACAAAGATGCAATCAGCGTCGAAAACCTCGTCATCGGTGGCAACTATCTGCAAGCCTTGAATATTCCCTTGCTGCAGGGCCGCACACTTCGCGAAAAGGATACGGGCCTGCTCGTTAATCGCGAATTTGTCCGCCAATACCTCCAGGGCACCAGTCCGCTAGGCAGGCACATTCTACGTACGGGAGGGAATGGAGCAACGGAAGCAAGCGAGATCGTAGGGGTCATTGGCGACATTCGCGGCACCGCCGGTTCCATCGCGAGCGAAGTGCAGCCGGAAGTCTATGAAGAGGCCAATGGCTATCAGGTACGGCGCTCGTTCGCGGTGCGGTCCCTTCTGCCTCCGGAGCAGTTGATTGCTGCCGTCCGGTCCCAGGTGCATCGGGTTGACCCAGAACAATCCCTTGGCGATGTGAACACGCTCGACGCGATGATCAGCCACGATGTTTCTGCTCCTCGGCTGAATATGGCGCTACTGGTGGGCTTTGCCGCAATCGCGCTGCTGTTGGCCTGCGTGGGCATCTATGGCGTGGTCGCCTATGCGGTGGCGCAACGGCGGCAAGAGATTGGGGTGCGAATGGCGATGGGGGCTTCGCGCGCAGAGATTTGCGCGATGTTTTTGCGGCGAACCCTCATGCCGGCGGGCATTGGGTTGTTGTGCGGCGCTGGAACGGCGCTGCTACTGACCCGGCTGTTGCAGAGCCAGCTCTATGGGGTTTCGCCGTATGACGCACAAACATTTCTGATGGCGATCGGTTTGCTGCTGGTACCGGTGTTTCTGGCGAGCCTGCAGCCCGCGCTTCGGGCGGCTGCTTTGAACCCCGTGGATGCCCTGAGGGCTGAGTAGCCGAGGCGGACTTCAGAGCAACGCCGACGCTGGTGTTAGCATAAGTAAGACGAGTGATGCAAACAAAAAAACTGAAAATCATCCCCTTGGGTGGCCTTGGCGAGTTCGGCATGAACTGCATGGCGCTCCGTTGGGAAGACGATATTATCGTGATCGATGCTGGACTCATGTTTCCCGAGTCGGAGCTTCTTGGCGTTGATATTGTTGTCCCTGATATCTCTTACCTGATTGAAAACAGAGCGCATGTCCGCGCGATTATTCTGACCCATGGCCACGAAGATCATATTGGCGGGCTGCCCTGGATATTGAATGAGCTGAAGGTGCCGGTGTACGGGACCGAGTTCACGCTGGCCTATGTGGACGGCAAGCTCGAAGAACACAAGCTGACCGACCTGGTAGAGCTGATCGAGATTCAACCGAAGGTGAAGTTCACCATTGGCGCATTTACGATCGAGCCGATCCGTGTGACGCACTCGCTGGTGGATTGCGTAGCGCTGGCGATTGATACGCCTGTTGGCGTGGTGATTCACACGGGCGACTTCAAGATTGATCTTTCGCCGCCGGACGGCAAGCCGTTTGACCTGCACACGTTTGCCGAATATGGCAAGCGCGGGGTGCTGGCGCTCTTGCAGGATTCGACCAACGTCGAGCGACCTGGCTACACGCCGAGCGAGTGGGCGGTAAAACCCCGGCTGGATGAGATTTTTTCGCGTACCAAGAAGAAGCTGTTCTTCAGCTGCTTTTCGTCGTCGATCTATCGCATCCGGATTGCGCTGGAGCTGGCCAAGTCGCACGGGCGCAAGGTGGCGATTATTGGGCGCTCGATGAACGAGAGCACCGAGATTGCCCAGGATCTGGGGTATCTGGAGATTCCGCCAGGGCTGGTGATTCACCCTGGGCAGATGAAGGATTTCCCCTCGGAAAAGCTGCTGGTGATGATCAGCGGGACGCAAGGGGAGCCAATGAGCGCCCTGAGCCGTGCCGCAGTGAATACGCATAAGCAGGCTCATATTGACGTGGGCGACACGGTGCTGCTGAGTTCGCGGGTGATTCCGGGCAATGAGAAGAGCATCTTCCGGGTGATTGACCATTTGACGCGCCGCGAGGCCAATGTCATCTATGACGACGGGTCTGCGGGGCTGATTCACGTAAGTGGCCACGGCAGCCAGGAAGAGATGCGGCTGCTGATCAACCTGGTCAGGCCGAAGTTCTTCATCCCGGTGCATGGGGATTACCGGTATCTGCGCAAGCATGCCCAGGTGGCGACCGATACGGGCGCGATTGGGCAGGCGATCGTGATTGAAGATGGCGACGTGCTGGAACTGGACAAGAACAATGCTCGCAAGAATGGGAAGGTCACGGCCGGGCGGGTGTTGATTGATTCCGGATCAAGCATCGACGTGGTCGAGGACCTGGTCATCAAGGACCGGCGGACGCTTTCAGAAGACGGCATCGTGCTGGCCGTGGTCGCGCTGAACAAGCGGACCGGGCAGATCGAACGAGCTCCTGAGGTGATCATGCGCGGCTTTGGCGGCGCGGATATTACCGATGGCGCTCGCGATGTGGTAGCACGCAGTCTCGACGGCCTTGGCGCTGAAGAGAAGGCGGACTACGGGATGGTCAAAGAGAAAATCCGCGTTGAACTGAAGCGCTACATCCAGAAGACGACCGGCCGCCGCCCCATGGTCATGCCGGTGGTGATGGAGATCTAGATAGCAAGTACACTGGGAAGAAAGACATAGCAGCAAAATTGATAATTGAAGCAATTGTCAATTTTGCTGCTATTCTTTCTGTATGTTGAATGGCCTCGACATCATGGTTCTCCTTAAGCTTGCCAGTCAGGAGGAGAGTTATGTCCCGTCCAAGCGGCTCGCTGAAGAACTCTCTCTGGAGCCATCGGAAATTACCCGCTCCCTCAAACGCTGCCGAACGGCTGGTTTGGTTCATTCTCTCGGAAAAGAAAACCGGGTGAACCGGACAGGCCTGCTCGAGTTCCTGATTCATGGCCTTCGATACGTTTTCCCTGCTCAACGGGGATCCATGACCAGAGGCGTTCCGACCAGCGTGGCAGCTGCTCCGTGGAAGGCGTTGTTTGTCGACACCGGCGAACCTCCCCTTGTGTGGCCATACGCGAAGGGAACAGTTCGCGGCATAGCGCTTGCACCCTTACACAAGCGCGTGCCGGAAGCAGCTCTTCACGACCCCAGGCTTTACGAGTTCCTCACGCTGGTCGATGCCATGCGGGAGGGCCGGGCGCGTGAACGGCAATTAGCGAAAGAAGAACTCACCGAGCGATTAGGCCATGATGCATGAGTCAAACTTCCAGATTCTTGAGGTAGCGGCCGCAAGTTTGAGACAGCTACTAGACGAAGTTGTCTTTGTGGGTGGCGCCACTCTGAGCCTCTTCGTCACGGATGAAGGAGCAGCGCCGATTCGGGCAACGGTGGATGTCGATGTCATCGCCGAGATCACAACGCACATGCAATACTTCGACTTCTCCGAGCGCTTGAGAGCGTGCGGCTTCAGGGAAGATGACAGCCAACAACCTCTCAACTGCCGATGGTTGCGTGGGAGCTTGATTCTGGACGTGATGCCCGTTGAGAGTGGCATCTTACTCGGGTCGGTCAATCGCTGGTACAAGGATGCGCTTGCAAACGCACAAAAGGCCATCCTGCCAAGCGGAGTCAAGATTCGAGCTATCACTGCACCGTATTTTCTCGGAACCAAGATCGAAGCATTCCGTGGACGAGGCGAGATGGCTTTTATAGCAGCCGCGACCTGGAAGACATTATCGCTGTCGTGGACGGCTGCAACTCTCTTCTGGAGGAGGTTGCAGAGTGCGAAGAGAATCTACGCATCTATCTTGCTCAAGCCGCAGAAAAGCTTCTGTCGGAAACGCGTTTCGTCGACCACGCATTACCCGGCTATCTGTTGCCGGATGAAACGAACCAGCAAAGGCTACCAGACATCCTGCGGAAGCTCCGGCAAATTGCAGGATGGTAAACCCAAACCGTTTCTGTAGAATCGGCGCATGAAGCACCTCATGTTTCTACTGGTCGTTTGCGCCCCCGCTATTCTGGCGCAAGCTCCCGCGACAACCCCCTGCCCGCCGGTGCGGGAGATTGGCGACTTTGTGCAGCGGTGGAACGATGCGGTTATCGGCTCGGGCGGTCGCAACCATGCATGTACGCTGGCGATGCTCACGCCGGATGCGCGGATTTCCGGGGTGGTGGTGGGCGCGGATGGCAAATCGACGCGGACTGTCGAGTCGCCGGCGGAGTTTGTTGGCTGGTACGAGAAGCGCCCTAGTGAGACTTTCTGGGAGCGGACTCTGCACTCCTCCGTCGAGGTTTACGAGAATGTGGCGCGGGTGACGCGGACCTACGAGGTGCGCGCCTCAGCGACGGGACCGGTGCTGGCGACCGGAATTGAGGATTTTCAGCTGATTTTTGATGGTCATGAATGGCGGGCGTTTTCGATGCTCTGGCAGGATGCTACGCCGGGGAAGCCGCTGCCGGGGCGTTATCTGGCGTCGACGCACTAGCTGGCCGCAGTGATCTTGTAAAATCGCGCAATGAAACGAACCCTCCTTTTGATTGCTGTTGCCGCCGGAGTGCTGTCGACTGCTGCCCGGGGACAGGCTCTTGCGCCGGCCGCCGCCCCTGTTGAAGCCTGCCTGCCTTCCACAACGCTGGATGAGCTGGTGAAGGCGCTGGGGCAGGCGATCAGCGGTCCAGCAGACAAGGATCGGACCTGCCTGCGGGCGCTGCTGATGCCCGATGCGCGGCTGGTGCCGGTGTCAAAGGCGGCAGACGGCAGCTATGTGCCGCATCCGCTGACGGTGGACGACTGGATTGAGCGCGTCAAGAAGAGGGGCAGCGCAGCCTTTTACGAAGTGCAGGTGAAGGTGAAGCCGGAGGTCTTTGGGCACATCGCGCACCTGTGGAGCACCTACGAGATTCGCGAGACGCCCGACGGCAAGGCGCAGGTGCGTGGCATCAACAGCATTCAGGCGGTGAATGACGGGACGCGCTGGCGGGTGTATCAGGTTTTCTGGCAGGCAGAGACGCTGGATGAGCTGGTGCCGGAGAAGTATTTGCCATGAGCGATGCGACCGAGACGCTGGTGGGTGTAGAGATGATCAGGGCGGCCGCTGCGCGGATTGCGGGGGTGGCTGTGCGCACGCCGCTGGTGCGCGCGCCGTATCCGGGGCTTGCGGGGCGCGGCACCGGCAAGGAAATCTGGCTCAAAGCCGAGAGCCTGCAGCCCATTGGGAGCTTTAAGCTGCGCGGGGCGGCGAACCGGATTTTACAGCTTACTGCGGAGGAAATTGCCCGCGGGGTGATTACCTATTCGAGCGGGAACCATGCGCAGGGTGTAGCCTATGCGGCCCGCGAGGTGGGGGCCAAGGCTGTCATCGTCATGCCGGCAAATGCTCCGGCGATCAAGCGGGCGGCGACGCTGGCTCTGGGCGCTGAAGTGGTGGATGTGGGCAACGCTTCGAGCGAGCGGCTGGCGGTTTCTGACGCGCTGGTCAGGCGGTTTGGGTATGTGACGATTCCACCGTATGACGATGAGGCGGTGATTGCCGGGCAGGCCACCTGCGGGCTTGAAATTGTGGAGGATGTGCCGGATGTGGACCTGGTCCTGGCTCCTGTAAGCGGCGGCGGATTGCTGAGCGGGGTGGCTGCGGCGGTGCGGCAACTGGCTCCCAACGCGCTGGTGGTCGGCGTAGAGCCGGAGTTGGCCGGGGATGTGGCGGAGAGCTTTCGCGCCGGCCAGATCGTCACCTGGCCCGCCGAGCTGACCACGCGCACCATCGCCGACGGACTTCGGACGCAAAGTGTAGGCGTGCGGAATTTTGCGCACATCCAGGCATTTGTAGACCGCATCATCACCGTGACTGAGTCGGAGATTCGCGCGGCGATGCGGGCGATCGTCGCGACCACGCGGCTGGTGCCGGAGCCGAGCGGGGCGGTGACTACGGCTGCGCTGCTCTTTCATGGTGCGGAGCTTCCGCCGTATCGCAAGGCTGTTGCTGTGGTGAGCGGCGGCAATGTGGCTCCGGAGATGCTGGCGGAGATTTTGATCGAGCGCGGCTAGGCCCTGAGGTGCTTGTTGACGGCTGGTTGCCGAATTGTGTGGCTAATACGCGCGTCGACCTATAGGCTTGGCCGATTGAATTCAATTGGCTCTTGAAAGCACTGAGGGACTCTCCGCCCATGTCCATTGCAATTCGTTCAACACGTCTTCTACTTGTATTTTGTGTTGCTTTCGTTTTCATTGCTGCTGGCTGCAAAGACTCCGGGGTTGAAGCTTCGGGAGCAGGTGCGGGAAGCGACCTGTCTGGACCGCCGACCATGAGTGAGAAGTGGGGAACCAGGCTTCCACGAGAGTGTACTAAGGTGACAAGCCCGCCCAATGCTTCGCAAGTTGTGGCGCTGGTTCAATGCACGATGGAGGGGGAGAGCCGGGATATGGTCACGCTGATTCAGAACGTGACGGTCGAAATGGGCGCTCCGCGGTCCTTTGGCGAGGCAGCTGATTCGGGGCTGCAAGACCTGGATGTGTCGGCAAAGATCATCCCTCTGCGGGGCACTCAGACGCTGTATCAGTGTGGCGAAGTGCGGTTCTATGGGAAGGGCACGCAATGCTCGGCTTTTCCGTATCCCAAGTCGTCGGGTCGTTGCTGGAAGACCAAATTTGGCGATTGGAAGTGCAACCTGGCTGGTGGTCCGGGGGCGCAGCAACTGACCAAACAGCCGGGACCGACGGCGTATTAAAAGATCGAACATCGACAGCGGGGCTGGCGCAGATCCTGGCGACCGCGGTGCGGAAGACCAGGCGCGGATACGGATTGACGCGATTGCGCAGGTATCCTGTTGACTAAATGAAGCGCGGCTTCGTCCTTCCCCTATATGATTTGGACTGTGAAACGACTTGTTCCCATCGCCGCACTTTTACTCGCCGCAACACTCTCCACTGCCCAGCAAAAGCCCGACAAGAATGCCATGAAGCCGATGGCCGGGCCGCGGGCGACCATCCTGCGCGAGACGCCGATTTATGTGTCTCCGGATCTGACTTCGCAAAAGGTGGACCGGATTCAGGAGGGGCGCGAGTTGGTGATTGCTGAGTCCTCAGGGCCGTGGATTCGCGTCTTTGCCAATACCGACATGGAAGAAGTGGACGAGCGTGATGCCCCGGTTTTTGGCGGGGAGTCTGCGCCGCCGCCGGTTTCAGGGTGGATGCAGGCGCGCGGTGTCGTGCGGGAGACGACCGAAGGCGGCGACCTGATTCTGATGGGCGAGGCGGCAAGCCTGGAGATTCTGGCCGAGGACGCTCGCGGGCCGCGCAATGCCGGGCAGGCGGCGCGGCTGTTGTATCGGCGGGTGGTAGAGTTTTATCCCAATTCAGCGCTGGCGGCGGAGGCTGCGTGGCGGGCGGCGGATATTCGCTGGCAGTTTGAAAAGGCAGATGCCTTCAAGCGCCCATCCGCGAAGGAGCGTGACTCCTACCTGCGCGAACAGCTCTATGACGACGAGATGAAGAAGATCATCAAGGTCTGGCCCCATTCGCGCCAGGCTGACCTGGCCGCCTTCACGATGATTGACAACAAGCTGTGTGGGGATTGGCAAGGCGAGCCGAAGTGTCCGGAGAAAGAATCGGAGTACTTTGAGAAGTTTGCCGCGGAGCACCCTGACGGGCCGAAGACGGCGCAATCGCTTTACCAGGCGACCTACCGGCAAGCGGTGATGGGCGATATGTATGCCGCCGATGGCACGGACAAGAAGATGGATGCGGCGCGAACTCACGCGCGAGAGCTCTACACGCGGATGAAGGAGAAGTTTCCTGCTTCCGATTACACGGCCCGCGCGGCCGCACTGATCTACAAGCTGGACCAGGGCGTTGCGGTTTACGGGTCAGACCGGGATTGAGTGCTGGTTTCCGGGAATGCTTTAAGCGGCGGCGGTTCAGCGTGGGCACTGGTGCAGTTTTTGCTCGCGAACGTGAAACGATGGCTAAATCCTTCTGCCTGATACGGTGATCGAGGCAAAGTCGATTCGAAAGTGTGAAAAATTCGGTTATCCTAGAGACGCCGAATCCCGTTTCGTACTTAAACTGAACTTTTTATCCAATGCATACGGCAACTGTGCCGTGAATCGAATCGGCTGAACGACGTTGACTTTTTGACGAAAGTGATTGCGTTCACTGAAAAGTGGAGGACTCTTGAACAGCTATTTCATGTCGGTGCTATTGGGCATCGTAGAAGGATTGACGGAGTTTTTGCCAGTGAGCTCAACGGCACATCTGCGAATCGCAGAGGCCCTGTTGCATATCGACCTGACCGACGCTTACTGGAAGATGTACACGATTGTGATCCAACTGGGAGCAATTCTCGCGCTTTGCCTTCTGTTCATGGGGCGAATTGTCGAGTTTATCCGGACGTTTCCTCATGGGGAGAACGGCACGCGGACGGTGCTGAATCATCCGATCTCGCTGACAATGATTGCTTTTTTCTTCACGGCGGCTCCCTCTCTGGTGCTCACCAAGCTGATTTCAAAGCACCTGGAGAGCCTGAGTGTAATGGCCTGGGCGCTGCTGATTGGCGGCGTGGTGATGTGGATTATCGACGCCTGGACCGTGCGGCATGAGGCAGGCACCACCGACGTGGAAGAAATGTCAATCTGGCAGGCAATCTGGATTGGGCTGTGCCAGACTCTTTCGGCTGTTTTTCCGGGTACTTCGCGATCCATGTCGACGATTGCCGCCGGGCAGATCGGCGGATTGACGCGCGGAACGGCGCTGGAGTTCAGCTTTTTAATTTCGATTCCAACCATGATCGCAGCGACGGCCTACGACCTTTACAAGGAAGTACTTCATCATCCCAAGGGCGGCGAGGTGGTTGCGCCGCTGGTGATGAACTCGGAGCGCTGGATTGTGCTGGCAATAGGGTTTGTGGTGTCGTTCATCGTGGCGCTTGGCGTGGTTGAGTGGTTTTTGCAATGGGTGCGCAAGCATGGGCTTGTCATCTTTGCGGTGTACCGGATCATCCTGGCAATCGTGCTGCTGACGGTTGGAAGCAAGCTGCTGGGCGGGAACTAGTTAGGCGTAGTGGTCGAGTACAAAGGCCGGAGCTGATGCTCCGGCCTTTGTGTTTCTGGACAAGGATCGGGGGTTCGCAGCGAGGTTCCTCTGACGCGGTTTTCGAACTGAAACGGGCTGAAAGCGAAGATAATAGGAAGTGCTCTGGGGATTTTTTGCTGCTGGCTGGCTCGCTTGATGTATTGAGACGAGAAAAGCCTACAGCTGCGTCCCTGCCATGAAACCTATTCGAATCATCATGACGCCGACCCGGAACCGCCCGCTGAACCTTTTGCTGGGCGCGCTTTTGATGTTGGCTGCCGCGCTGCTCCTCCTCTCTCTCGCCTCCTACCATGCAACGGACGCTTCTCTTGATACTTCGACAGGGGTGACGGGGCCGCATGCTGTGCACAATCTGATTGGGCCGACGGGCGCGTACCTGAGCGACCTGCTGCTGCAGATTTTTGGGGTGACGGCGTTTGGCCTGCCGCTGTGGCTGGGCGGCCTGGGGCTGACCTGGGTGCGGTCGAGGAATAATGGCCTGGCCTGGTTGCGTTGGGCCGGGGTGGTACTGACGCTGACGTTCTTGCCGGCCGGGCTGGCGATGGTGCCGTGGCATTGGCGGTGGTTGCATGTGCTGCCGATGGAGGGCGTGGTGGGACGCCTGGTGGCGGACCTGCTGGTACGGTATCTGAACCTGACGGGTGCTGCGATATTGGTGGCGGTGCTAGCGGGCGCGGGCTTGTATCTGGGTTCGCACTTCAGCTTCCGTGCAGCGTGGGAGTGGTTCCAGGAGCGCTCGATTCAGCTCTCAGCGTGGAATGACCGCTGGCGGAACTGGCAGGCGGATCGAGCCGACCAGCAGGCAGAGCGCGAGGCGATTCGGCAGGCGGAGCAGGGGCCGGAGTTTGCCGGGGAAGAGGAAGGCGCGGCGGAGCTGCGGCGGCCGGGCGTATTTGCGCGGATGTTCGGGTTGTTGCGGCGGCCGAAGCCGGTGGACGATGAGCTGCTGGACGATGTGCCCGCGATGCAACGGATGGGCAGCCGTTTGGAGACGGAAGAGGCTGCTGAGCCTTCGCCGCTGCGGACTGGTTACCGAACGAACATCTGGGAGCGGCGCGAGGTTGCACTGCAGCCAGCGCAAGTCCATACGAGTGAAGAGGAGTTCGAGGCGGAGGTTGTGCCGATTTCGAGCCGGGTGACGAACTCGCATGTCAGCGCGGCGACTGCGACGCCCGCGCGGAGAGTGCGTGAGGTTGCCGAGGAGTTTACCGGGTTTGCGGTGGAAGTGACTGCTCCTGCTGGGCCTGTTGCGCCAGCTGCGACCGTTCCTGCTGCGGCACGGCCTGCGGCAAGGGCTGAGGCTGCGGCTGAGCGGGTGATGATTCACGAGCGTGCAGACGTGGACCTGCGCACCGTAACACTGCCGCCGAAGAACGTGAGCGGATTCAAGCTGCCGCCGAGTACGCTGCTGAATCTGGGCGAAGAACCGCTGGCGATTCGCGAGGACCTGCTGCGGGAGGAGGCGCGCAAGCTGGTGGAGAAGTGCGCGGAGTTCAAGGTGAACGGGCAGATTGTGCAGATCAATCCTGGGCCGATGGTGACGACGTATGAGTTCAAGCCGGATGCGAGTGTGAAGTACAGCCGCGTGGCAGGGCTGGGAGACGATCTGTGCCTGGCGATGCGGGCGGAGAGCATCCTGATTGAGCGGATGGCGGGCAAGAGTACGATCGGGATTCAGGTGCCGAACCACGACAAGGAGACGATTCACCTGCGGGATGTGATTGAGTCTGAGACCTTTGCCAAGGCCAAGAGCCGGTTGACGCTGGCCATGGGCAAGGACATCAACGGACGGATTGTGACGGCTGATCTGGCGGGAATGCCCCATGTGCTGATTGCCGGTTCGACGGGATCGGGCAAATCGGTGGCGATTAACGCGATGATCATGTCGCTCTTGTACCGGACGACTCCGGCTCAGGTGCGGCTGATTCTGGTCGATCCGAAGCGGGTTGAGTTGGGGATGTACGAGGGGATTCCGCACCTGTTTACGCCGATTATCACGGAGGCAAAGCTGGCGGCGAACGCGCTGCGGAATGCGGTGCGCGAAATGGAGCGGCGGCTGAAGCTGCTGGCGAGCCGGAGTGTGCGCAACATCGACCAGTACAACACCAAGCTGGCGGAGAGCGGCATGGAGAGTCTCTTCACGGATACGGGCGAGGAGGAGAAGCCGCTGCCCTACATCGTGATCATCATTGACGAGCTGGCGGACCTGATGATGCTGGACCGGGCGAATGTGGAGGAATCCATTACGCGGCTGGCGCAGATGGCGCGGGCGGTTGGGATTCACCTGGTGCTGGCGACGCAGCGACCATCGGTGGACGTGATTACGGGCCTGATCAAGGCGAATGTGCCGACGCGCATCAGCTTCAGGCTGGCTTCGAAGGTGGATTCGCGAACGATTATTGATGACAACGGTGCGGAGAGCCTGCTGGGCCGGGGCGATATGTTGTTCAGGCCGCCGGGAACCTCGCGGCTGATGCGGATTCATGCGCCGTATGTGAGTGAGAAGGAAACGGCTGCGGTGGTTGATTTCTGGAAGGCGCAGGGCGAGGCGGAGTATGTTGAGGGCTTCCTGGAGGCTCCGCGAGAAGAAAAGGCGATGATGGAGGGCGACGGCTCCGCGGAGGGCGACAACGACGAGTTGTTTGACGATGCGGTGCGGCTGGTATTTGAGTTTGGCAAGGCTTCGACATCGCTCTTGCAGCGGCGGTTGCGGATTGGTTATGGACGCGCGGCGCATCTGATTGATCTGATGGAGCGCGACGGGCTGGTTGGTCCGGCGGATGGATCGAGGCCGCGGGAGTTGCTGAAGCATCCGGGCTGGCTGCATGAGGTGCCGGCGGCGATTGATTGATGCCCGTTGGTCAGGGTCGAGGTACCGCGTATTTTCGCCGCATCGGGGTATCTCGAAGGTGTTTACCAGTTAATTAACGGCAGGGTTTGAAAATAATGGAGGGGGGGGTACCCCTATGTCGGTACAAATATTGCAATGTGCGATATTTTGAGTGTGAAGTGTGAAAAGCAAGGGCAACGACAAATACAAAGGCCCATGTTCCTTCCTATTGGTATTGTGCGCTTTTGGATGAAAATGATCGGCAATGCTGGGACATGAATTGTCCTGATTATGTGAGGTGAAGGATGGCTAGTTCCCTACCCCGGCTGCTTTTGATTGACGATGATGCGATCAGCCGCGAAGTGCTGGCGATGATGCTGGAGATGCATGGCTATGCTGTCGCGGTGGTGGAGACGGGTGAAGAGGCGCTGAGGCTTGACTGCGCGGTCGATGCAGTGCTGATGGATACGCAGATGCCAGGGTTGAGCGGGCTTGAACTGATTCAGGCGCTGCGGCAGGTGACGAAGGCGCGGATTGTGGCGATCAGTGGGAGCGAGCCAGGGGCGGCGATTCGCGAGGCGGCGGATGGCTTTTTGCTGAAGCCGATTGCGGTGGAGAGCGTGGTGGCGCTGCTGGCCGGCACTGCGACGGAGGTTGCGGATGCTGAAGAAGCGAGTAGCCCGGCGGACCTGATTGACCCGGTGGTGCTGGCGAAGCTGAGGGCGATGATGTCGGCGAAGTCGCTGTGGGAGATTTACTCGGCGGTTGCCGCTGATTTGAGGAGCCGTTTGACTCCGTTGCAGGCGGCGATTGAGGCAGGAAATGACGTGGAAGTACGGCAGATCGCCCATACGATCAAGGGTGGATGTGCGATGGTTGGTCTTACCGGCGCGATGCAGGCGGCGGCTAAGTTAGAAAGTAGTAACCCTCCAGTGACATCGCCGGAAGCGGTGCATCAATTACGTTTTGCATTGTCAGGGCTGGAGGATATGCTTGCTATGGATTTCCCAACGTGATTCCGGAGGTTGTATCGAAATGATGCACTCCGATTGGCCTGTGAGAGTATGACCAAAGTGCAGATTTCGCCATAAAGTTAGTGGAGATAGGGGAAGCGATGGAACGCAGCGACCGCAACGAGCGCATTATCCGGATTATTCTGGCCGATGATCATCCAGTCGTGCGCATTGGTGTGCGCAACATGCTTTCTGAGCATATTGGCTTTGAAGTCGTGGGCGAAGCCTCCGATGGCGATGAGGCGATTACCCAGACGCTGGAGCTGGAGCCGGATATCCTGCTGCTGGACCTGCAGATGCCGAAGATGCCGGGTCTGGAAGCGATGCGGGCGATTATGAACGGTACGCCGACGGTCAAGATCATCCTGCTGACCTCGTTGATTACGACGCAACAGATTATTGAGGCCTTGCAGATTGGCGCACGAGGCATTGTGCTGAAGGACGCGCTGGCGGACCATTTGCAGACGTCGATTCGCACGGTGGTGGCGGGCGACTACTGGATTGGCGGCAAGCGGGTGGTGAACCTGGTGAGCGCACTGCACACACTGATGCAGCAGGCGCAGGTGCCGCAGCGGAAGACGTACGGCTTGACTCCGCGGGAATTGGAAGTGGTGGGATGCATTGTGGAAGGTTGCAGCAACCGGGATATTGCGAAGCAATTTACGCTGAGCGAGGAGACGGTGAAGCGACACTTGTCGAATATTTTTGACAAGACGGGCGTTTCGACGCGGTTGGAACTGGCGCTTTTTGCGATTGCGCACCAGTTGGTTACGCCTTCGTAAGAATTGTGGGATTGTGAAGAGCGGCCGCCCGATTCAGACAGAGTCGGGCGGTCTTGCGTTTGGATGGAGGAGCGGGTGATGAAGGTTGGCTTTTTGGGGTTGGGGAAGATGGGGGCTGCGATGGCGCGGCGGCTTTTGGCTGCCGGCTATGGTGTGACGGTCTGGAACCGGACGGCGGCTGCGGCTGAGGGGCTGGCCGGGGATGGTGCGGTGGTGGCGGGGACGGCTGCCGAGGCGGTGCGCGGGGCGGATGTTGTGATCTCGATGCTGTTTGACGACGCGGCACATGAGGCTGTGATGCTGGGCGAAAATGGGCCGCCAGGCGTGCTGGCAGCGATGGAGGCTGGGGCGCTGCATCTGGCCTGCAGCACGATCAGTGTGGCGCTGAGTGAGCGGCTGGCGGCGGAGCATGCGCTGCGGGGGCAGATGTACGTGGCTGCGCCGGTGTTTGGGCGGCCCAATGTGGCGGCGGAGGGGCGGTTGTGGATCGTGGCGGCGGGGGCCGCCGAGGCTGTGGAGCGGGCGCGGCCGGTGCTGGAAGCGCTGAGCCGGGGGATTTCGGTGGTCGGGGAGAAGCCTGCGCAGGCGCATGCGGTGAAGCTGGCGGGGAATTTCATGATCACGATGATGATTCAGGGGATGAGCGAGGCGGTGGTGTTTGGCGAGGCTGCGGGGATTGAGGCAGGGTTACTGCTGGAGACGGTGAATTCTGCGCTGTTTCAATCGCCGTTTTATGCGGCGTATGGCAAGGTGCTGCTGGACCCCCCGGCGGTGCCGGGGGCGACGGTGGGGCTGGGGGAGAAGGACCTGCGACTGTTTCTGGAGGCGGCGCGGGGGAATGGCTTGCAGCTGGCGGTGGCGGAGCGGATGGAGGGGCGGTTTGAGGAGGCGATTGCGGCGGGGCTCGGTGGCGCGGATTAGACCGCGATCACCGATCCGCTGAATCAACAGGTGAAGGAGCACAATGCGATCTGGCAACCGATCGTGAAAGGGTTCGATGAG
>JANYDG010000069.1 GCA_025359885.1 Acidobacteriota bacterium | reverse complement strand
CGACATCGTCTCCATCGATTGCGGGGCGATCGTTGACGGCTTCTATGGCGATTCGGCCATCACGGTCGCGGTCGGCGAAAAAATCGACGCTAAAACCGTGCGTCTTCTCCAGGCGACCCAGGCATCTCTGCAGGCAGCCATCGATACCGTCAAGCCAGGCGCAACCCTCGGCGACATTGGCGCAGCGGTGCAGGAAGTCGTCGAAGCACAAGGTTTCTCCGTTGTGCGTGACTTTGTCGGTCACGGCATCGGTACGCGGATGCACGAAGATCCGCAAATTCCCAATTACGGTCAGCGCGGTCGCGGTATGAAACTCCGCGAGGGTATGGTGCTGGCAATTGAGCCGATGGTCAACGCAGGCAAGCCGGAAGTGGAAGTCTTGAAGGATGGCTGGACTGCGATCACCCAGGACGGCAGCATGAGCGCTCATTTTGAGCATACGGTGGCCGTTACGGCGACCGGTGCTATGGTCTTAACCGAGTAACATTCCAATGGTTTTGCCCGGGTAAGCCTCGGGATAACAGGCCGGACCCCCAGTTGCACTGAGGTCAAGTTCGGCGGAAGCGGAAACTGAGTTTGTCGAAGGAAGACGCGATTGAGGTAATGGCAGTAGTTGTTGAAACACTGCCCAACGCCATGTTCAAAGTCAAACTGGAAAATGAGCACCAGGTCCTCGCTCATGTCTCCGGCCGCATGCGGAAAAATTTCATCCGCATCCTGCCCGGTGACCGCGTGGCCGTAGAACTGAGCCCGTACGACTTGAATCGCGGGCGGATCGTGTACCGCTACAAGTAGCGCCCTGGCGCACTAATCGAGTTTTTCGTGCTCACGCCTGGCAGCAGGCAAGAAGCGCGAGGAAGAGGAAGCAAAGCAATGAAGGTTCGTGCATCAGTCAAGAAGATTTGCGACAAGTGCAAGGTCATCCACCGCCGTGGGGTGGTGCGTGTGATCTGCGAAAACGCAAAGCACAAGCAGCGTCAGGGATAAGCATTTCCCCGATAAACCGGGAAGTTTTCTACGGGTAGAAGCACTCAAACCCAGGGGCTAGTTAGCCGACCGTAAACGCCGCGAGGCAAGGTCAAAAAGGCTTGCGATGAACCCCGAAAGCAACCCAATCCACCCGTGCAGGCCGGATAGATGCCGGAAGCACACAGCAAAACTTCCGCAAGGAAGTACGAAGGAAGCACATGGCACGTATTGCTGGCGTCGATCTGCCCCGCAACAAGCAGGCACGAATCGCGCTCACGTACATTTTCGGGATCGGTAACCCGCGTGCGCTCAAGATTCTGGTGAAGGCGGACGTAGACCCCTTCAAGAAGATCCAGGATCTCGGCGAGGACGAGGTCAACCGCATTCGTCAGGTCATTGAAGATGAAGGCAACATCGAGGGCGATCTCCGCAAGGACGTCTCGATGCACATCAAGCGCCTGATGGACATCCAAAGCTACCGCGGAACGCGCCACAAGCGCTCGCTGCCCGTTCACGGCCAGCGTACCCGCACCAACGCTCGCACCCGTAAAGGTCCTCGCAAGGGCACCGTTGCCGGCAAGAAGAAGGTGACGAAGTAATGGCTAAACAACAGGCTAGCGCCGCTGGAAAAGCGAGCAAAAACAAGAAGTTCAAAAAGCGTGAGCGAAAGAATGTGCCGTTTGGTCTGGTCTACATTCAAGCCACGTTCAACAACACCATCGTGACCATCACGGATCCAGTCGGCAATACCCTGAGCTGGAAAAGCTCCGGCTCGCTCGGCTTCCGTGGTTCGCGCAAGGGAACTCCCTTCGCAGCCCAGCAGGCTGCCCAGAACGCTGCCAACGCAGCCCGCGACCACGGTCTGCGCGCTGTCGATGTCCGCGTCTCGGGCCCCGGCTCGGGTCGTGAATCGGCGATCCGCGCTCTCGCTGCCGCTGGCATCGACGTGCGTTCCATCCGGGACGTTACGCCCATGCCGCACAACGGCTGCCGTCCGCCCAAGCGCCGTCGCGTCTAACATCACGCAGTGATCAGGTTTCAGGGATCAGGTTTCAGGCAATCGTTCTGACCCCTGACCCCTGATCCCTTAACAAAAGAGCAGGGAAGAAGCTTCCAGCGTAAACCTGCTGTCATCCGAACCAGGAGTTTTTCATGGCACGTTACACCGGCCCCGTATGCCGCCTTTGCCGTCGCGAAGGCACCAAGCTTTTCCTCAAAGGCACCAAGTGCCTCAGCGACCGTTGCCCGCTCGAAAAGCGCAACTTTCCTCCCGGCCAGCACGGCCAGAGCCGCAAGGCAAAGATCGTAGGCTACGGCCTGCAACTGCGCGAAAAGCAGAAGGCCAAGCGCATCTATTTCACCCTCGAGACCCAGTTCCGCGCCTATTACGAGAAGGCTAACAAGGCCACCGGCGTCACCGGCGACCTGCTCATCCAGCAGCTTGAGCGCCGCCTCGACAACGTCGCCTTCCGTCTTGGGTTTGCCATCAGCCGCCGCCAGGCTCGCCAGGTCGTTCGCCACGGTCACGTCGAAGTCAACGGGCGCAAGGTGAATATCCCTTCCTACCAGGTTTCTGTCGGTGACACGATCGCGATTCGCGAAAACGCAAAGAAGCTCGAAATTGTCGCAGCTGCCAGCGCCTACGCCGCCCAGAATCATGCGCCCTCATGGCTCCAGATTGACTTCGCCAACTTTACCGGCAAGGTCATCTCTCTGCCCAAGCGCGATGAGATTTCCCTGCCCGTCAACGAGCAGCTCATCGTCGAACTGTACTCCAAGTAAGGATGAGGTGTGAGTGTGAAAGGCAAGCGCCCCACACTCACACTTCACACGCGCACTCGTTCCACCCCGGACTAACACGCTGTCCGGCCAATCCTAACGAACGATAACCCGTGTGACCGCCGCAGAATGCTTCGCGCCGGAGAGTGCACACCGGAAAAGGAAAGAATCATGTTGTGGAGAGGTTTTCAAAAGCCCAAGCGTCTTGCAGTTGATGCAGAAACGCTTACCGAAAAGTTTGGCAAGTTCAGCGCGCAGCCCTTCGAGCGCGGTTTCGGCACCACCATCGGCAACGCTCTGCGTCGCACCCTTCTCAGCTCCATTGAAGGCGCCGCGGTTACCGCTGTGCGTATCGAAGAAGTGCTGCACGAGTTCCAGTCGATCGGTGGCGTTGTCGAAGATGCAACCGACATCATCCTCAATCTCAAGCAGATCCCGTTCAAGCTCAACGGCGACGGACCCAAGGCGCTGTATCTCCGCGCTGACCAGCCCGGCGTTGTGACCTCAGGCATGATTGAGGCCGACGGTGACGTCGAGATCCTCGACAAGAATGTCTACATTGCCACCGTCTCTGAGGGTGGCCGTCTGGACATGGAAATGCGCCTCAAGCGTGGCCGCGGCTACGTCTCCGCCGACAAGAATTTCGACGCCGACCTCGGCATTGGCTTCATCCCGGTCGACTCCGTCCACTCGCCGGTGCGCCGCGTCAACTACATTGTTGAAGCCGCCCGTCTCGGACAGATCACTGACTACGACAAGCTCACCCTTGAAGTGTGGACCAACGGCGCTGTTCTGCCGGCCGATGCAGTCGGTCTGGCCGCCAAGCTGCTCAAGGACCACATGAACATCTTCATCAACTTCGAGGAAGAAATCGAGGCCGAGGGACACGGCGATGCGGGTCACATGCTGCTCCGCAATGACAATCTCAACCGCTCCGTCGAAGAGCTTGAGCTGTCTGTCCGCAGCTACAACTGCCTCAAAAATGCCAACATTCAGTCCATCGGCGAGCTGGTTCAAAAGACCGAAGCCGAAATGCTCAAGACCAAAAACTTCGGTCGCAAGAGCCTGAATGAAATCAAGGAAATCCTCGCACAGATGGGGCTTTCCCTCGGCATGAAGATCGATGAAAACGGCAACGCCGTCCCCGGACCCACCAGCATTCTTCCCGCCGCCGCCCTCGCCGCTGGCTTCAGCCGCTTCGACGACGAAGATGAACTGCTTGACTCCGTAGACATGCTTCTGCCCACGGAAACAGAGAACTTCTAGTGTGAGTGTGAGTGTGGAGTGTAAAAGGCTCCCCACACTCACACTTCGCACTCACACTGTCTTATTTCGAAAGAGAGCAACATCATGCGCCATCGCAATGCAGGATTCAAACTCGGACGCAACACCAGCCACCGCCGCGCTCTGCTGCGCAACCTGGTCACCTCCATCATCATCGAAGATCGCGTCGAGACCACCATCGCCAAGGCGAAGGCCGTCCGTCCGCTCGTCGAGAAAATGATCACCCTTGGCAAAAAGGGCGACCTTCACTCCCGCCGCCAGGCACTCGCCTTCCTCATGACCGACGTTTCGGTAACCCGCCTCTTCGAGATCGTGGCCCCGCGCTACGGCGACCGTCAGGGCGGCTACCTGCGCATCGTCAAGACCGGCTTCCAGAAGGGCGATGGGGCAGAAAAGGCCTTCATTGAACTCCTCGGTGCCGAAAAGGAACTGGACTCCAAGCGTCAGAAGTCGGTTGACGCCAAGGCCAAAAAGCGCGAAGACCTGGAAAAGCAGCTCGAAGAGTCCAAAAAGTCCGAAGCCAGCGAAGAAGCCGCTTAAGCGGATTCCCCTCGCTTTCAACATGTCAAAGGGGCGCATCCTCATCGGGTGCGCCCCTTGTATTGTCTTTGATTGAGCCTATTTCTTCTTCTTCTCCGGCTTGGGCACAAAGTACCCTTCCCGCGCCTGCACATCCACGCCCGGCCGTCCTACCTTCACCTTCAGTCGGTGGAACGATCCATCCGGCTTCACTTCGCCAATCGGCAACTCCAGCAGGTACACGCATTCCGGCACTTCAGCGAGCTTTTTCAAGCCAGCCACCAGGTCGTTGGTTCCGTGGATAAAAGTGCCGCCGGTTCCATTGGCGAGTTCAGCCAGCGGATTCTCGCTCTGAATATCGGAGCTGCGGCGAAATTCCGTCTTGGTCTGCAGAATCCTGCCGGACCCAGGGCTCTGCTCGCTCGCGTCCAGCTCCGTCGTATACAGTCCTCGCGCATCCAGCGAACTGATGGTCACATTTGCCTGGGCTGCCATATCGATCAGGCGTGACTCCATATTCTGCGCTTCGCCCGTGACCGCCACAAATCCCGGAGAAACCAGGATCAGCGTCCGGTCTCCCGGCAACGTCTGCATGCGGCGCACATACTCTGAAATGGCGGTATAGCTGTTCTGCACATCCTGCTGGCCGATGACCAGCGCGCGCATGGCTGCCCCCTCCGCCGTGCGCACGGCCAACTCGCGGTCGCGCTGTGCATCCATGCCGGGTGCGCAGTTAAAAACCTGCTGCACGGCAGCATCCAACGCAACGCTGTTGTGCTTGTTCTCGATCTGGTCGGCCATGTAGGCATCGATACTCGGGCACTCCGAACTGTCTGTCCGATACATGTTGTGTGCGCTCACTGACTTCAGCGCGTCTTTCAGGCGCGCATTGTCACGCGTCAGACCGCTGTTCGTCTTACCGGAGAGCGAAACCACCGCCGCAATATCCCGCGGAGAAAGGGCGGTATCGAGCATCTTCGCCCCTGCTGCCTTCATTTGCGCCAGGTCCTCCGGCTTCACATGCATGTCGTCGATCAGAAAAACCAGGAAGCGCTGCGTCTGCTTGGCCGCAGCCTCAACCGGTGTTGCTGTCGCTGTCGCCGTCGGCTGAGCCGTCTGCGAGAGGTGAGTCTCCGACTCAAAGGCAGCAATCCCGCGCGGTTTGCCATTGTCCAGAACCTGGAAATCTTCCTTCTTGAGATCGCTGATCACATGGCCCTGCCGGTCGCGTACCACAACGGGCACCATGACGCGGACAGTCTCCACCTCAATCTTGAACGGTGTCGCCGACGCGTCCTGAGGATTCTGACCCGGCACATTGGCCGACTGAGCGAAACCCTGCACGCTGCACAAGAATGCGAAAGCCGCACTCACACTCGCTCTACGCAATGGCGTGCTCAACTTCATCCGCTGCATTAATACCTTTGATGTTCGAGAAATGGTTTACCCATCATCGGGTAGAGTCCATCATACGCTGGGAGTGGGGACTGCCCCTAGTGCATTCCCCCGCCGCCGCCACCCTGTCCAGGCCTGTTCTTGCTCAGCATGAAAGCCAGAAAAATCATCCCTACAGCCATCCAGAACAGCATCATGTAGACATCCTGGTAGCCCTGCATTCCAGCCTGCCGTTGCAACTGGCCATAGATGCTGCCCATCGCCAGCCCAGTCCCGTTGCCGCTCCCGAATTTGCCGTCAAGCGCTGCGCTCAGCCCCCGCGTATATTCCTGAAAGGGAATATTCATCGACGTCATCTTCTCCTGCAACAGCGCCTGGTGGTGCATCGCCCGGTTCGATACCAGCGCTCCCGTGACCGCAATAAAGATGCTGCCACCGATGTTGCGCACAAAGTTGATCAGCCCCGCCACCTGGTTGCTCTGTTCCTTGGGTAGACCCACATAAGCAGCCGTCGTAATTGAAATGAAGCAGAACGGGATCGGCGCAAGCTGGATCACGCGCAACAGAGAAGCGTTGCCAAAACTCATGTCCAGGCTCATCTGCGTCGTGCTGAACCAGAAAGAAAATGCAAAGACGCAAAACCCAAATGCCGCCACATTCCGCGCCGCAAACTTGCCCGTCGCCCAACCCGCAAAAGGCATCACGAACACCAGCGAAAGCCCTCCAGCCGTCAGTGCCTTGCCCGCAGTCGTCGCCGTGTACCCCAGCAACTGCTGCAAAAGCTGCGGCTGCAGAACGGTGCTCGCATTCAGCACCCCGCCCACCAGCATCATCAGGAAGCAGCAAATCGCAAAGTTCTTGAACTTGAAGAGCCTCAGGTTGATCAGTGGCTCCTTCTGCCGTAGCTCCCAAACGATCAGCGCCAAAATCCCGCCCACAAACAGAAACCCAAAGAAGCAGATGAACCCGGAAGAGAACCAGTCATTCTCCTCGCCCTTGTCCAGCATGATCTGCAGCCCGCCCATCGAGAGCGTCAGAAACGCCAGCCCCATGTAGTCCATATTGCGCAGATGCCGCTTGTCCGGCACAATCCACGGCGGGTCATCCACCATGCGCACCGTCAAAATGTAGGCCAGAATGCCCACGGGAATGTTGATATAAAAAATCCAGCGCCACGAGTAGCTGTCCGTAATCCACCCGCCCAGCGAAGGCCCAATCGAAGGCGCCAGCACCGCCACCAGCCCATACAGCGCAAATGCCTGGCCACGCTTTCTCTCCTCAAAGGAATCCGCCATAATCGCCTGCGCCATCGGCTGCAATCCGCCGCCACCCGCCCCCTGCAACACGCGAAACAGCAGCAGCATCGGCAACGTAGGCGCAATCCCGCAAAGAAAACTCGAAATGGTGAATATAGTGATGCAAAGCATGAAGAAGTTCTTCCGCCCCATCAGGTTGCTCGCCCAGCCTCCCAGCGGCAGCACAATGGCGTTCGCCACCAGGTAGCTCGTCAGCACCCAAGTACCCTCGTTGGTGCTCGCGCCCAGGTCGCCCGCAATGTGAGGCAATGCCACATTGGCAATCGAGGTATCCAGCACCTCCATAAAGGCCGCCAGCGCCACCGTCATCGCAATCAGCCACGGGTTTGCTCGGGGCTTCCACAGCGCATGATTGCCAGCAGAAATCGATGGGTTCGTAACAGTCTTGCTCTGAACCGGCGCGTCAGGCAATGACTCGCCCGCCGTCAGAACTCCGGTAGTACTTCCCATGAATTTCCCCTTATGGATCAAAAAATGTGGCTGAGCCCACCCTGTGCCCGGACCCTGTGCCCGGACCGTGTGATCTGACCCTGTGCGCGAGTGGATCGGTAGGAAGGCTAAACACCTGCCTATATCCAGATGGCAAAATCGGCCCAGGGGATGCATAAATCCGTCTATTTGCGGCGGAACATCCACCAAGCCACCACCACTTGCATCACCACTCCGCCCAGGCAATCGATCCCCACATCCACTATCGACCCCGTCCGGTTCGGCAAAAAGAGCTGGTGAAACTCATCCGCAGAGGCCACCAGCAGCGTTCCCAGCATCGCCAGTCCGTGGCACACAAGCCGCCGCCGCCCAAAATTTTCTGAGGGCTCCAAAGTCATCCAGAAAGCGCGGTACCACGCCCCCGAAAGCAACCCATAGCCGAGAAAATGCCCGCTCTTGCGAATCAGGATGTGCAGACGCCACCACTCAGGCTGCGTGAAGTGCCGGTGAAGCAACATCTCCAGAAACCGTTGCAATGGGCCGGAAGTATGATCTGCGCCAAACGCGACGGTCGATTCTCCGGCGATCAGCGCCAGACAAATCAGCACCGGTACCCAGGCGCTGATCAAACGCCCAGGACTCCTGCCCATGCCTGCAATCGATGCGGACTCTAACCTATGCGACATACCGGTTACTCGACATGCCGTTTACTCCACATGATAGTTCGGAGCTTCCCGCGTAATGATCACGTCATGCACATGGCTCTCGCGCAGCCCGGCTCCCGTGATCCGCACAAACTTGGCATTCTCCTGCAACTCCAGAATCGTTCCGCAGCCCAGGTAACCCATACCCGACCGCAACCCTCCCACCAATTGCATCACCATGCCCTCCAGAGGTCCGCGATACGGCACCCGCCCTTCAATCCCCTCCGGCACAAACTTCGCCAGTCGGTTGTGGCTCGCGCGTTCTTTCTGCACGACGCTTTCAGTCCCTGACGCCGCAGCGTCCATATCGTCCTTGCTCTGGAAGTACCGTTCGCTCGACCCCATCGCCATCGCCGTCAGAGAACCCATGCCCCGGTAGCTCTTGAACGATCGGCCCTGGTACAGAATCGTCTCTCCCGGGCTCTCGTCCACCCCGGCAAACAGCGATCCGATCATCACCGAACTGGCTCCGGCAGCAATCGCCTTCGTCACTTCCCCTGAATACTTGATGCCGCCATCGGCAATCACTGGAATCCCGCGTTCCTGCGCCGCGCGAAAAGCCTCGGCCACCGCCGTAATCTGCGGCATCCCCGCGCCCGTCACCATGCGCGTCGTGCAGATTGACCCCGGCCCAAACCCTACCTTGATCGCGTCCGCCCCGGCATCCATCAGCGCCATCGCGCCTTCGTAGGTCGCCACATTGCCCGCCAGCAGGCCCACATTGGGGAAAGCCTTCTTCACCTCGCGCACCGCCTCCAGCACCCGGCTCGAGTGGCCATGCGCTGAGTCAATCGCCAGCACATCTGCCCGCGCCCGCACCAGCTCCGCAGCCCGCTCCAGAAAGTCCCCCGTCGCCCCAATCGCTCCGCCTACCCGCAATCGGCCCTTCGAGTCCTTTGAAGCATTCGGGTACTTCAGCTTCTTCTGGATATCCTTGACCGTAATCAGGCCCTTCAACTGGTACTGGTCATCCACCACCAGCAGCTTCTCAACCCGATGCTTGTGAAGAATCAGCTCGGCTTCCTCAAGCGTCGTCCCCACAGGAACCGTAATCAGGTCCGTCTTCGTCATCACGTCGCCAATCGGAATATCCGACCGCGTTTCAAAGCGCAAATCACGGTTGGTCAGAATTCCCACCAGCCGCTTGCCCCGCGTCACCGGCACACCAGAAATCTTGTACCGCCGCATCACCTCGAGCGCCGCAGCAATCGGCTGGTCCGGCTCAATCGTGACAGGGTCAACAATCATTCCACTCTCTGAACGCTTCACCTTGTCAATTTCGCCCGCCTGCTCGGTCACCGAGAGGTTGCGGTGCACAATTCCGATGCCCCCAAGCTGCGCCATCGCAATCGCCATCCGCGACTCCGTCACCGTATCCATGGCCGCCGAAATCAAAGGAGTATTGAGCGTTATGTCCTTTGTCAACTGCGTTTGCGTGCTCACCTGCGTCGGCACCACCTCAGAAAAAGCAGGCACCAGCAGCACATCGTCAAAGGTCAAAGCTTCAGGTAATGGAAAGGTCAACATAGTTTTTAGATGCTCCTGGCATCGCTACGCTTCATGCTCGGGACGGGCAGGAGCTTCCCATGATTGTATCGGAGTAGTCAAGGGCAGATGTAAATCAGGCGCGAACCACGGCCAATTCCTCGGTGCTCGCCGCCACCCGCACCATCGCCCCCAAACTCGCCTCCACATCCGCCTCCGTCGTCACCCACGAAGAAACACTGATCCGCATCGCCGTCCGACCCTGCCACACCGTCGCGGCGCACCAGCACGTTCCCTCCCGCTGCAAGCCCGCCACCACCGCCAGCGTCCGTTCCGGCGTCCCAAAAGAGACCAGCACCTGGTTGATCACCACCTCGTTCAGCACCTCAAACCCCGCCCCGCGCAGCCCCTCCGCAAACCGCCGCGCATGCGCCGAGGTCCGCTCCACAATCTCCGCCATCCCCGCCCGACCCAGCGAACGAAGCGCCGCCCACAACTCCACCCCCCGCGCCCGACGCGATAGCTCCGGATTGTAGTGCGAAGGCTCACGCTGCTCGCCTTGCACCAGATACGCCGCCGAAATCGACATCGCCGCCTTCAGCGCAGCCGAATCCCTCACCAGCGCCACCCCGCAGTCATACCCCACATTCGGCCACTTGTGCCCATCCGTTGCCCACGAATCCGCCAGCTCATATCCCGCTGTCAGATGCTTATACCCAGGCGAGGCAGCCGCCCACAACCCAAACGCCCCATCCACGTGAATCCAAGCGCCCGCCGCCCGCGCCGCCGGACAAATCGCCGCCGCCGGGTCAAACGACCCCGTATTCACGTTCCCCGCCTGGAGACACAAAATCGAGTTCGCATCCAGATGCGGCAGAGCATCCACGCGCATCCGCCCCTGCCCATCCACCGGCACGCGAATCACGCGACTCCGCCCCAGCCCCAGCATCCCCAGCGCCTTCACCAGCGAAGAATGCACCTCATCGCCCACCACCACCGTGATCGGCGGAGCGCCAAACAGCCCATCCTGCTCCACATCCCACCCGGCCCGCTCCAGAATCGCGTGCCGCGCCGCCGCCAGGCAGCAGAAGTTGGCCATCGTCGCCCCCGTCACCACCGCTCCCCCAATTGTCCCGCCAACCCCGCCTATCCCGTCTCGACCCACTTCAGAGGGCAGTCCCAGCAGCTCGGCCACCCAGCCAATCGCCACCGCCTCCAGCTCCGCCGCCACCGGCGAAAGCACCCGCAACCCGGCATTCTGATCCCACGCATTCACCAGCATCGCCGCCCCCAGCGCCGCCGGCACCATCCCCCCATTCACAAAGCCAAAGTAGCGCCCCGCAGAATTCACCGTCGTCGCAGGCGATCCATACCGGTGCAGCAGCCCAACCACCTCACCAGCATCCGTCGCCCCGGCAGGCAATTCCCCACACAAAGCCGCAAGCCCAGCCACCGCCTCCGCACTCGGAGCCACCGCCCGCCCATCCACACCCGCCAGGTATTCCGAAGCATACCCAGCCACCCGCGCAATCAGCCCAACGCGCTCCTCAGCAATCGATGCCGCCGTAGTCTCAGCCACCAAATCACCCACAATCAGCCCATCATAGCACCGCAACGGTCCAGCCTGGAATGTCTTGGTTTCTATGTTCAGCCTGGGTAGGCCCGGGCTTTAACCCCGGCAATCTGAGTGCCAGGTGTGTGAGGCCTTAGCCTCTGAGGTTGGGCTCTTCGGTAGAAATCTCACCCACATGACAGCAAAACAGCTTCGGCACCGGACCCAACACCCCAAAGGCCGTCGCCTTCTACGAGTGGGACAACGGTACCCGCGAAGAAGTCTTCATCTCCGACTCCGGCAACAACCGCATCGTCCTCTTTCAATAGTCGCCAGCAACCGCCTCAGACGATCAGGCGGAGATTGCGATGGGCTCGCTCTTCTCCGCTGCCCTCGCAGGCGTACCTTGCCAATCTGCAATCGCCCTGGCAATCACTTCCTCCTCAACACCCTGCCTGCGGAGGCTTTCTGCGATCTTTTCAACCGGTGTGCTGAGCAATTCCGACAGATCCCTTCGCAGGCCCTGGCCGATATAGTTACGAATCAGGGGCTGGTATCCTGAGACGCCCAGCAATGGGGCGATCTCCTTCAGTTCTTCAATCACATCCTCGGGAAGGCGCAGACTGATCACTGTCATCGGCCGATCCTTGCGCATTCGCAGCTTAATCCGTTCCGTTATTGTTTTCATAAAGGCCTATTTCCTTTCGTGTGGCTCGCCGCGCAGAAATGATGCGAATCACATCGTCTTCCCGAGCTAAATGGACGACAAAGAGCAATTCAGAGTCGGCGCTATGACCAATTGCCGCCTGACGGTGCTCGGCGTATGTACTGGCATCCTCAAATACTGCCAGCGGGTCAAAGAACACCAGGCACGCTTGTTCAAAGTCGATACCGTGCTTGAGCTTGTTGAGGTCCGCCTTTTGGATATTCCAAACGAACCATTGCTTATCGTAAAGAAACTCAAAATCCACACCGCAATCGTATATACGTTGTATAGCCGTGGTCAAGATTGACCGTCGCGCAAACCACGCCGCATTGAATTTCCCGCAGTTTCGCCGTATTCTATAAATGCAGACGAATTTGTCCGTCCCGCCGTGCATAAACCGGGGGTCGGAGAGAGGAGTGGGCTCACAGCCCACTTTTTATTTGCAGCAAACTTCGTCCGCCGTTGCGCAGAAGTCCAGGGCAAAATCCCTGGCAAGTCGCGGAAAGTCACGTCGGAAACATGGCAGTAAAGCTGGACGAAATTCGCAAGGCAGCAGACCGGGTCGCCTCTTCGCTGGGGCTGGATGTGGTGGACGTCGAGTTCACCGGCACAGCGAAAAGCCGCATTCTCTGTGTCTATCTGGAGAAGAACGCAGCCGGCCGTCGCAACCAGACCGAGCTTCTCGCCCAGCAGACCGCCGCTGCAGCCGCCAATCCAGAGGCTGAGATTGACGCTGAAATTGATGCCGGGATTGCCCTCCTCGTCCCCGCCCGTTTTGCCTCCGGCGAGCTCAACCCGGATCAGCTCTCCTGGCTCACCCACGAGGATTGCGCCGCTTTCAGCCGCGATTTCGGTACCGTGCTTGACGTCGAAGACCTCGTTCCCGACTCCGAGTACACCCTCGAAGCCAGCTCTCCCGGCCTCGACCGCAAGCTCACCGGGCAGCACGATTTTGAACGCTTCACCGGTTCCCTGGTCAAGATTCAGACCCTCGAACCCATCGCCGCCAACCGCTCCTGGCAAGGGCGGCTCACCGCCTGCACCGCCGACGCGGTCACGCTTGACCTAACCGCCGTCAAACAAAACAGCAAAGCGCGCAAGACCGGCGTCAGCACCGTGGAAATTGCCCTCGGCAACATCGAGAGGGCACAACTGGTTCCCGAGTTCTAGTCCGAGCCTCAGCCCGAACCAGTCTCAACAGCAAGTCAAGATCGTTCAGCCTCAGTCGCCCCCAAATGCCGTAATCATGCACCCAGGGGGCCAGCAAGGCAGGAAAGCAGAAGCCATGTCCAGCCCGTTGTACCAAAGCATTGAAGCACTCAGCCGCGAAAAAAGCATCGACCCAAGCATCGTAGTATCCGCCGTCGAAGAGGCCATTGCCCTCGCCACCCGCAAGTACTACAAGACACAGGAAAACATGCGCGGCGAACTCGATAAGGAATCTGGCGAAATCAAGGTCTACGCCTACAAAACCGTCCTCGGCGACGATGTCGAAATCGAAGATCCGGTCAACCAGATCACCCTTGAAGAGGCTCAGGTCATGGCAGGCGGCGCCGAGCTCGAGCCCGGCAGCGAAATCCGTCTCTACAAAGACATCCGACCGCTTGGCCGCATCGCCGCGCAGCTCGCCAAGCAGGTCATCTTCCAAAAGGTGCGCGAAGCCGAGCGCGATACCGTATTCAACGAGTACGCTCATCGCGAAAAAGAAGTCCTCTCCGCCACAGTCAAGCGGGTCGAGGGCCAGGACATCATCATCGACCTCGGCAAAGCTGAGGCCCGCATGCCCAAACGCGAGCAGTCTCGCCTCGAACAGTTCTCCGTCGGCGAACGCATCCGCGTCGTTCTACTGAAGGTTGATCGCGCCGCCAAGGGCCCCCAGGTCGTCGTCTCCCGGGCCGCCCCAGAGCTGGTCTCCAACCTCTTTCAGTCTGAAGTTCCCGAAATCTACGACAATACCGTCGTCATACGCGCCATCGCCCGCGAGGCCGGAGAGCGCACCAAGATCGCCGTCATGTCCCGCGACAAAGACGTTGACCCCGTCGGCGCTTGCGTCGGCATGAAGGGCATGCGCGTCCAGTCCATCATCCGCGAACTCCGCGGCGAAAAAATCGACATCATCGAGTACAACGAAGAGATCACCACATTCGCTGAAAAAGCACTGCAACCCGCCAAAGTCAGCCGCGTCTCCATCGTTGATATCGCCGACAAGCAGCTTGAAGTGATCGTCGATGACACGCAGCTCTCCCTCGCCATCGGCAAAAAGGGCCAGAATGTCCGCCTTGCCGCCAAACTCCTCGGCTGGAAGATCGACATCAAGTCCGAGGAAGAAAAGCGCCAGGAAGTGGAGCAGCAGATGACCGGCTTCTCCGGCGGACCTTCCACTCCCATCGAGGCAGTCTCCGAATTGGGCGACAGCGTCATCCAAAAGCTCGTCGCCTTCGGCATTACCACCGTCGAGGCCCTCGCCGACATGACCCCCGAAGAACTCGAAGTCATCCCCGGCATCGGCGAAAAAACCCTCGAGCGCATCAGCGTTGCCGTTCGCCACTACTTCGGCCAATACGAAGAGGGCGAAACGAATCCCAACACCCCCGCAGAAGCATCTACATCCGAGGCCGTCGAACCCACGGATTCAGACGCAGAAACTGCCCACGCATTGACTTCAGAAGCAACCGCAGCGCTTGATCCAGACTCCAATTCAGAAAGCGTCGCTACAGAAACCATGGAAGCAGTCATTGCCGCTGACCCCGAGCGGCCCCACGCCATCGATTCGGTGGACGTAGTTCCCGCCGTTAACCCGGAAGCGGGTCTGGAAGCAACAGAAATAGCAGAGGAAGCCGTCATCAACGACAAAGTAGACGGCGAAAATCAGGGCGACGCGTAACATGCGCCGCCCCGAAAACATCGATTCAGGCGATAATAGCAATAGGCAAGGTTTGCATTGCCATGAGGTTGCTATGACAAGTTAACCGATATTGGGTACCACAACGAAAAGAGGCGGATGAGTAAGGTTCGAATTAACGATCTGGCGCGTGAATTGGAAGTCAAGAGCAAGCAGATTCTAGACGCTCTGGAATACATGAATATGGCCGACGGCAAAACCCACTCCAGCTCCATCGAGGAGCACGAGGCGGAGAAAGTCCGTGGCCATTTCCAGCGAGGCACCCGTCCTGCCCCTTCGGCGAGCCAGCGTCCCGAGCAGGATAACCGCCCCAAAATTGATCTCTCCAATATCTCCAAGCCCGGCGACGTCATGAAGGCAATTCTGGCCCGCAAGGAAGAGGCCGAGCGCGCTGCCCAGTATCCGCAGCGACCCCAGTCCGCTCCCCCGGCCCATGCTGTCATCGTTCGGCCTGCCGGAGCTCAGCCGGGTACGGCGGTCGTAACGCGCCCCCCCGCTGCTCCGCCGCAAGCTCCGCGGTTTGTCACTCCGGCCTCGGCTGCCGCGCGGCCTGAGCCGCGAAAGATCGTTCCTCAGCCCCGCCAGGCCCCACCGATTATTCATCCTCCGGCCGCTCCTGCTTCGGCAATCTCTTCGCGTCCGCCTTCAGGACCAGTGATCGCACGTCCTCCGGCGGCTTCACTCGGCACCGCTACAGTTGTTCGCCCCGCGGTCAGCATCGCTCCGCCACTGGTCGCTGTCGTTGTCAAGCCGCCCGTGGCTCCGGCAGCCGCAGTTGCGACTCCTGTCCAAGTTGCCCAGCCTGTTCAGGTTCTCCAGCCTGCCCAGCCCGTCCAGCCTGTTCAGGTCTCCCAGCCCGTCCCATCGGCTGCCGCCCTTCCCGTCCCTCCCATCGTCCACGCCACCCCCACCGTCGTCGTTCAGCCTGCGCCAACGGCCAAAGCAGCCGCTGCTGAACCAGACGTGGCTACCTCGGTTGCACCTTCAGCTCCCTCCGCACAGCCAGTATCAGCTGTCGCTGAGGTGATGCCTCATCCCGTCGCCCAGACTAAAGTAGAGGCCGTCTCTGAGCCAGTTCCAGCAGACGCTGTTCCCACTTCGTCTGCCACGGTAGTCTCAGCCTCAGCTCTCGAAGAAAAATCAGAACCAGCGGTCGCCGCGCCTCAGCCGCCGGCCATTCCGCCGCGCAAGCTCGTCATGCCTCAGACCGGGCCGCGTCCCAAGTACAACGCCCCCCCGCCTCCGCCGCCTTCCGCTGCGCCGGCTCCCGGCATGAATGCCGCTGGCATCCAGCGCGGCAAGCCCATCTTTGACCGCAACAACCAGGGTGGTCCCAGCCCGCGCCCCGGCATGGGCGGCGGCAATTTCACCCCTCGTCCTCAGGGCGCACCGGGCCAGTTCCCCAACCAGTTCCAAAATCAGGGCGCTCCCGGCCAGTTCCCCGGCGGACCACGCCCCAAGCACATCACGCGCCCCGGTTTTGTTCCCTCCGGCAGTCCTTCTGGTCCAGGTGGCCCAGGCGCACGCCCCGGCTTCGGTGCTCGTCCTGGCTTCGGCGCTCCTCGTCCTGGCGGATTCGGTGCCCCCGGTGGCGCGGCTCCGCCTCCCGGCGAAGCCCCTCGCGCCCCGCGACCTTCCGGTCCACCGCGTGGCCGTGGCCGACAGCAGTACCCCAAGACCAAAGAAGGCCCGATGAAGGGCTTTACTCCCCCGCCGCGTTTTGGCGGAGCCTACATGGGCTCCAACGAAATGCCCCCCGTCACGCGTGAAATCACCGTGACTGAAGGCATTTCCGTCAAGGATCTCGCAGAAAAGCTTGAAATTCGCGCCAAGGACCTCGTCGGCACCCTGCTCATGCGCGGCGTCTTCGTCACCGTCAACCAGTCCCTCGACGCTGAAATGGTCAAGGATGTCGCCGCCCGATTCGGTGCCGGTGCCACCGTCATCAGCTACGAAGACGAAATCGCCAACCAGGCCATTGAAGAGATCCTCGAAAGCGACAACATCGACGAGCTTGAGGTCTCTCGCTCGCCCGTCGTCACCGTCATGGGTCACGTCGATCACGGTAAAACGTCGCTCCTTGACGCCATCCGCGAAACCGACGTCGCTTCCGGCGAAGCAGGCGGCATCACCCAGCACATCGGTGCCTACAAGGTTAAGTTCACCAAGGAAGGCTCCCCGGCTTCCGGTCGAGAGATCGTCTTCCTTGATACCCCCGGTCACGAGGCCTTCACCCGCATGCGCTCCCGCGGCGCCAAGGTTACTGACTTGGTCGTCATCGTGGTCGCCGCAGACGATGGTCCAATGCCCCAGACTCTTGAGGCCATTGACCATGCCAAGGCTGCAGGCGTACCCATGATCGTCGCCATCAACAAGATCGACAAGCCTGGCGCCGATGCTGAAAAGGTCCAGAAACAGCTCGCCGACCGTGGCCTCGTCCCCGAAGAATGGGGCGGTGACACCGTCTACGTCAAGGTCTCTGCAAAGAAACGCCTCGGCCTCGACCAGTTGCTCGAAATGATCTGCCTCGTCTCCGACGTGCAAAGCCTCAAATCCACCCCCGGCCGCAAAGCCGTTGGTACGGTCCTCGAGGCGAAGCTCGATCGCGGTCGCGGCGCTGTCGCCACCGTGCTCGTCCAGAACGGTACCCTCCGAGTCAACGAGAGCTACATCGTCGGTAACACATTCGGCAAGGTGCGCGCCATGTTTGACGATCGTGGTCGCGCCATCACAGAGGCCGGTCCCTCCACCCCTGTCGAAGTCCTCGGACTCGAAGGTATGCCAGATTCCGGCGATACCTTCCTCGTCGTTGCCGACCGCGACAAGGCCAAGGGCATCGCCCAGTACCGCAAGATGAAGGAACGCGAATCCCAGCTCGCCAAGAGCAGCCGCGTCTCCCTCGAAGGCCTCGCCGAGCAGATACGTCTCGCCGGCGTCAAAGACCTTCCGCTCATCATCAAGGGCGACGTTACAGGCTCCGTCGAAGTCATCGCCGATTCGCTGGTCCGCATGTCTACCGAAAAGGTGCGCATCAAGGTCATCCACTCCGGCGTTGGCGCCATCACCGAAAGCGATATCCTCCTCGCCTCGGCCTCAAACGCCATCATCATCGGATTCAACGTCCGCCCTGAGCGCAAGTCGCAAGAGCTCGCGCAGCAGGAAAACGTGGAAATCCGCCTCCACTCCATCATTTACGAGTTGCAGGATGAAATCCGCAAAGCCATGCTCGGCCTCCTCGACCCCACGTTCAAAGAGAACTTCCTTGGCCGTGCAGAGATCATCAACGTCATGCGCATCCCCAAAGTTGGCACCATCGCTGGTTGCCGCATCACCGACGGCGTTCTCCGTCGCGATTCGGAAATCAAGCTCATGCGTGGCACCGAGCAGATGTTCAAAGGCAAAATCGGCTCCCTCCGTCGCTTCAAAGACGACGTCAAGGAAGTCACAAACGGCATGGAGTGCGGCGTAGGCCTCGCCGGTTTCAGCGACCTGAAGGAAGGCGACGTCATCGAAGCCTACACCACAGAGCGCATGGCCAACGACCTCGGCCAACTTGCGACCACCGTCGCAGCAGCCGCCAAGGAAGCAGCCATAGCCAAGGAGAAAGCAGCAGTCGCTGCCGCCGCCGCCGCTGCTCAGACCACGACCGTCTAAGGCATTTTCATGAATGGTACAACGGGAGGCCGCACCGCTGACTGGATTTTTCATTAAGAAAAATCCATCCTCGCGAAAGCTAG
>JANYDG010000032.1 GCA_025359885.1 Acidobacteriota bacterium | reverse complement strand
CCCCCGAAGCCGTCGATCCCCCCACCATCAACCCCACAAATTCAAGATCATTGCTGATATAACCCGCCTTCATCTCCAGCCGGTCCCCGCCAAATGCCTTGTACAAATAGAGGTCCCATATCTGAATCGTCCTCGGCCCAGCCGGATTCCAGCTCACCCAGTTCCAAAGCGCACTGCCGTAAAACTGCGCATGCTTCAGGTGAAACTGACGCAAATCCGCCGTCAGAATCAGATGCTCCAGAGCACCCTCAAACGAGCGCTCGCCCACATACACCTGGTCATCTGCCGCCGCCGGAGCCTGCAAAACGTTCTGCGCATATTGCACCTGCTGGATCAGCCGCAGCCCCACACCCTTGCTCAAAAGTGCACGCCGATACGCTGAATTCACATCGATATTGCTGTCCGCAAACGCCGGCATCGCAGCCGCTGAACCAATTAGATTCAAATCCTCAATCGAACGCTCAGGTGCCGCCGGCGCATCCGGCAGCTTCGCCTCTGTTGCAGTCTGCGCCTGGCCCCGCGCACCCATGAGTACAAAAAATAATGTGATAAGGCCCATCTTATGTAGTTTGCTGCCCGTTCTTTTCAACTTCGTCTCCCGCGGTCCTCGCCTCTCCTCCCGGCGCGCCGGCCAGAACAGCATCCCCGCAATTGCATCCTACGAAATATCGATTTCAGTGCGGTATCCAGTTCCTTCCGATTGATTGCCTATTCCTGTCGAATCCTGATTTTTCATGCACACAGCATACTCGATAGGCGATACCCTTGATTTGAAGGAACCATACCCCGTGCCCATCGCAGTCCAATCCGCTGCTGTCGAAAGCCCGCGCTCAGAACCAGCCGCCCTCAGCGCCCTGCTCGCTCGCAAAATCGCCGCGCACACCGCCGGCGAAGGTCCCGTCCCCACCGCCATACCCGGCCTCCTCCTCTCCCGCCGCAGCGCCATTTCTGACTGCTGCTCCGCTGCCTACGAGCCCGAGCTGGTCGTCTTCGCCCAGGGAGCGAAGCGCATCACAGTCGGCGGCACCACGCACCTCTGCGATCGCTCCACCTTCCTGCTCACCTCCGTCGATCTACCCGTCGTCAGCCAGATTACCCAGGCCTCAATCACCCACCCATTCCTCTGCCTCGTCATCAAACTCGACATGCCCACAGTCCGCGAAATCCTCTCGCAGCAGGAGTTCCTCGCCGCCCCCGCCTCCTTCGGCGCACGCGGCATGGCCGTCGGCACCACCCCCATCGAAATGCTCGCCGCCTGCTCCCGACTCCTCGACCTCCTCGACACCCCCCGCGACATCCCCTTCCTCGGCAGCCTCTTGCAGCGCGAAATCATCTACCGCCTCCTCCAGAGCCCCCTCGGCAAAAACCTCCGCGCCATCGCCACCCTCGGCGAACAAAGCAACCGCACCGCCCGCGCCGTCGCCTGGCTCAAGGCAAACTACGACAAACCCCTCCGCGTCGAAGACCTCGCTTCACTCGCCCAGATGGGCGTCTCCACCTTCCACCACCACTTCCGATCCCTCACCGCCATGAGCCCCCTCCAATACCAGAAACGCCTCCGCCTCCACGCCGCCCGCCTTCACATCCTCTCCACAGGCCTCGACGCCGCCAGTGCCGCCTTTGAAGTCGGCTACGAAAGTGCCAGCCAGTTCAACCGCGAATACAGCCGCTTCTTCGGCCAACCCCCCATCCGCGACCTCAAATCCCGCCGCCTCGCCGGCTCCCCCACCCTAGACTAACCACTGCTCCAAAAGCCTCTCCCAATCATCAGAGTGAATCCCCTCTCTCGCCAGGGCCCTCGCCCTTGCCGTTCCGTCTGTCATTCCCGAAAAAGCTGCGACAAGCAACCAGACAACAAGGTCATCCCTGCCCCACCGCGCCTCAGGGCCTCAGTGCCTGTGACGCCCCGGCAGACTCGATTCACTCGGCTGCTGACCACCCGAAAACCTGGTGTGACTCTCGCTCGACTGGCGCAACTAGCAAACCTGAACTTGAGGTGTCCCTGTGAAATGTCTGGCATTTGCATGGGTCATCTTGCCCGCTGTTCTTCTGTCTGTTGGGTTCATTGACACGAACCCTCGAACCCCGCGAGCACTACTGAAGCAGCGAACGTTCCCGCCAATTGGCTGTCGTACTGCCGCACTTACGACAACTTACCTATGACTCCTCGCCTGAGTTGGTCCACAAGGGCGCTCAGATATGCAACCACCGTTGCATGCTGTGCCATGGCTTGCACGCGGTCGGCGCCTCGCTGCCCGATCCCCGCTACTCCAGCAGGGGGATGATCGAGTCACTCGACCAGATATTGCTTGAGGGCAGGCTTGCCCCGCCGGGGATGCCATCCGACAATAAGTTACTCAACGCGCAGGATGTCAAGGCACTACAGGCCTACTTCGTCGCTCGTGCCCGGGAGTCAGCGACTGCTTCACCGGACAAGCCGAAGCCATGACTGCCCGGCCCCCAAAGAAATTCGGTTCTAATGACTGCAATGGCGTTAATATACTTGATCCATCAGTCTTGGTTTTGCGCTATTCTTGTTTCCCGTGGCGAAATTCACCCAATCCGAGATTGACCGGCTAATCGAATGCCCCAAAACGTTTTACTCTGCTCCCTCGATGTCTATGAACCAAGAAGGGGCTTATTTGCGAAACGGTGCGGATTTGGTCGCAACTGATGACACGAAGGGAACTTTCTCGATGTATATCCGGCAGAGTGTTGCCTTCGAAGAAAATTTCTCGGTCGGGCTGGTATACAGTCCAAATGACGGTAGGGGGACATTACGCTGCTGCGATGCAACGGCAAGCATGGTGCCTTCAATGCTCAGTTTGATCCGAACAACTGGCACGCGCACAATCATATACACACGGCAAGCGAAAGCGATATGGATGCTGGCTTTAGACCAGAAAAGCACGCCGTGCCAACAACCGAATTTGCTTCTTTGGAAGAAGCTGTGCAATATTTCGTCAAGGTAGTCAACCTCGATGAAAAGGCTGCCAAGAAGCATTTTCCCGATGAAAAGCAGGGAATTTTTCTGTTTCCCGGGTCTTGAGATGGACGTACTAGAAAGCCTGAAGATCGAGTTCGACCGTCACATTTCCTTCCGTGACAAGCGCCCGGGTATCGTCCAGGTGATCGCACCGCTATTCCATGAAGATGGCGACATGTTGGACATTTTTTTGGATGTCGGCAAGGATCTCGGAAACGGGAGCGTTCGAATCTCTGATTATGGAATGACGCTTATGCGACTTTCCTACTCGTATGAGATAGACACGCCCACAAAGCAAAAGGTGCTCGATAAGATTCTGTCAGAGAATGGGGTGATCGATGATAACGGGTCTCTATATATTGAAGCCCCACAAGGCAATGTTTATCCCTCTCTGATGCAGTTCGCCCAAACAGTAGCGAAGGTCAGCAGTATGCAGGCATTCAAACGTGAAGTCATTCAGAGCATGTTCTATGAAACCCTGAATGACTTTATTGTCCACACACTTGCCAGCTATCGTCCACAGCAGCACTTCGTTCCAATAAATGACAAAGAGGAATTAGATGTAGACTGGCGCTTCCCGATTGAAGGTAAGGACATATACTTGTATGGAGTGAAGGATACAGCTAAAGCGCGCCTAGCGGTCCTATCCTGTTTAGAATTTCAGAAGGCCAAACTTCCATTTCGAAGCGTGATTATCCACCAAGATTTTGAGACAGATTTGGGAAAAAAAGATAAGCGCCGCTTAACTAACGTTGCAGATAAGCAGTTTGCCACGTTGGGCGATTTCCAAATCGAAGCAGAAGAGTATTTTGCTAGAGAATCCCAGGTGGCATGAGGGGGGGGTATGGATCGCTCTATTGAGTTCCATCGGTTTTCGACTCTTGTAGACTCCGTATTGTCTGTATCGCGCGAGGAGATGGGACGCCGCGAAGCAGAGTACCGCGCCAAGGCTGATGCCAATCCTAAGAAACGCGGCCCTAAAAAAGGAACGAAGCGAAAACCGAAACAGGCTTCCGCTTTCCGCGTCCCTGGCGCTAAGCTTCCTTCTTAGAAAGTGTCCGGTTTTTTCGACTCCTTCCCTGTCAACTCTGCATACGTCAAGCGCTTGCCGACAATGTGCGTCACTGCGAATGCAAAGCGATCTGCATCTGTCAGTGGATTGTCCTTTGTTGCCCGGTTGTTGTAGCGAAATACCTGCTCTCCAACGTAGCGGTCCAAGTGAAACGGCACTACTGCGATGTACGTTCCCTTTAGGCCGCGCTTGATCGATGCCCAAAAGTTCTCGATGCCCTGTGTGTGAATTTAGCCGCGTACATACTCGTTAACGTGGTTGACCGTTTCGTGGATGTACTCCTGAGCGCTGAGATGGTCATACGACGGGTAGCCGTCCGTGTATACCGTGGAACACTTTTGAACCTAATCCAGAATCGCGTTTTGCAGCGTCTCTCGCTTGACGCAGGGAACCACCTTAGCGCGTACCTGGCGGCTGTCGCGGTCCAGCATCCCCATCACTGGAGTCTTAGGCCGTCCACCAAACTTGCTGTACCGCTCTGCGCGCTTCCTAACGTGCATCTTGCGCGGATCGGGGCCAACGAAAGTCTCAGCCACTTTAAACGGACCCTCGCCACCCATCGGCTCGGAATGGTCTTGCCCCATCGCAAGACGGATGCGATGCAGGAGAAACCACGCCGTCTTTTGGGTGATGCCAAGCGAGCGATGCACTTCCCAACTGCTTACGCCATTCTTGCAATTCGTAACCATCCACATAGCCGTCATCCACTTATCCAACCCAATCGGACTGTCTTCCATGACTGTCCCCACCTTGGCGCTGAATTGGCTTTTGGGATGCCGCGTCTTGCACTGCCATACATGCCGCGCGGGGACGTAGGCCGCATCCGTGCGACCGCAGGTAGGGCACGCAACACCGTTCGGCCAACGGCGGTCTACAAGGTAGCTAACGCAATTGTGGGGGTTAGAGAAGTAGATGATCGCTTGCTGTAGCGTCTTGGGTTCGGTACTCATGTACTAAGAATAAGGAAAAGCGTATGATGATTCAAGTATATTATTTCCATTGCATTGAGGCATGGTGAGTGCGGCCGGTTTCGATGCGGTCTTGGTTCAACATCCTTCAAGATACCGCTTGGCTCATTCGTATCGGAACGCCGTTACAAACGCGCATTCAGAAGTAATTGATTGACGAGAACAGGCCACTGCACTCATTCTGTCCTGATCCAGGTGTCTCCTGTGTTTCGATCGCTTGGCGGGTGGCACCCCCTCGCCGAAGCTCAGTCCTATCCTGGCCACAGATTTGATTGCACCATCCTCCCGCGTTTTCTGCGGACGGGTGGGATTCGACAGATCCCGCCTCCCTCAAGACCCCCACCCCTCCCCCATTCCCTTGCCGATAATTTCCCCTCCACGGCGCACAATCAATGCAGCACCCGGAGTCCGCGCCTCACACCCACAACAACAGGGCCAACCACCGACCGAACCAACCCGAAATCCTCCACCAAATCGCAAATTGCGATAATTGCACCAGCCAAAAGCACCCCCCTCCCCCCCTCCAATATTTTCAAACCCCTTCCGTTAATTAAGTGGTAAACACCCCTGCACGACCCGCGCTAAAATTAGAGAGCCATGCCAACCGCCACGCTGTCGCCTGAAGTCTTTGCCAAGTACGAGGTCGTCATCGGCCTTGAAGTACACGTGCAGCTGCTCACCACCACCAAAGCCTTCTGCGGCTGCGCCAACCACTACGGTTCGGCTCCTAATACCAACGTCTGCCCAGTCTGCCTCGGCCTCCCCGGAGCACTGCCCGTGCTCAATCGCCAGGCCGTCGAGTTCGCCTCCCTCACCGGACTCGCGCTGAACTGCCAGATCCGCGAGCGCTCCATCTTTGCCCGCAAGAACTACTTCTACCCCGATTCCCCCAAGGGCTACCAGATCTCTCAGTTCGACAAGCCCATCGCCGAGCACGGCTGGATCGACCTGCTCGACACTCCCACCGCCGACGGCACTCCAAAACGCATCGGCGTAACCCGCGCCCACATGGAAGAGGACGCCGGCAAAAGCATCCACGACGGCTTCGCCGACTCCGCCACCCGCACCTGCGTTGACCTCAACCGCTGCGGCACCCCCCTGGTAGAAATTGTTTCCGAACCCGACATGCGCACCCCCGACGAGGCCTACGAGTACCTCACCCGCCTCAAGGAAATCCTCTTGTTTGCGGGCGTTTCCGACTGCAACATGGAAGAAGGTTCGCTGCGCTGCGACGCCAACGTCAGCATCATGCCGCGCGGAGCCACGCAGTTCGGCACCAAGGTTGAGGTCAAAAACGTCAACAGCTTCCGCTACGTCCGCGCCGCGCTGGAATACGAAATTGAGCGCCAGATTGAAATCGTCGAAGCTGGTGGCATCATCAAACAGGAAACCCGCCTGTGGAGCCAGCCCGAGGGCCGAACGTTTTCCATGCGCTCAAAAGAGCAGGCCCACGACTACCGCTACTTTCCGGAACCGGATTTGCCGCCGCTGGTGGTTTCAGAAGAGTGGCTGGCCGAAATTGCCTCAACCATGCCGGAACTGCCCGAAGCACGCCGCAAGCGCATGATCGCGGAGTACGATCTGGCTGAGCAGGATGCGCAGACGCTTACGGCTACGCGTGAGTTTGCCGATCAGTTTGAAGAAGTGGCGCGCACCGCGAAGAGCCCGCGCCGCGTGGCCAACCTGCTGCTCTCAGAACTTGGCGGGCGCCTCAAGGCTGCTGGGATTGAGCTGGAGCAGTCGCCGGTTTCACTGCCCGGCATTGTCCGGGCAGCCGATCTGCTCGAAGAGGGGAAGATCAATTCCAAGCAGTTGAAGCAGCTCTTTGATATCTGCTTTGAAAAGTCTGAGGATTTTCCGACGGTGTATGAGCGGGAGAAGCCGCAACAGATTTCTGATGCGGGGGCGATTGAGGCCCTTATCGACCAGGTGATTGCGGCCAATCCCGCGCAGGTGGCGCAGTACCGCGGGGGGAAAAAGACGGTGGCGGCATTTTTTGTGGGGCAGGTGATGCGCGCCTCGAAGGGGCAGGCGAATCCGGCGCTTTTGAATGAATTGGTGACGAAAAAGCTGGATGGATAGAGATGTTTTTGGGGTGGAGCCAAATGTTACACGTGTGACATTGATCAGCGAATGGGACGGCTCTGGAAAAGTTTGTTGTAAAGGTCGTGGTTTGTTTGGGTTACGTTTGCCGATAATTAGGGGCATTTGTGCCTTGTTACAGCGAACGGTGAAATTGGTCATTTTGCGTTCGGGGAACGCGGCTGAATTGCGCGCAAGATGCGGAGAGTCGGCGGGCATGGAAGTAGTGCACGATGGTAGCCATGATGAACACCGAAACCGCGATCGATTTGACCCAAGCCTGGAAGCAGGTGCTCTCCCGCGATCCCGAAGCCGACTTTTTTTATGGGGTGACGACGACCGGGGTTTTTTGCCGGACTGATTGCTCGAGCCGCAGGCCGTTGCTTGAAAACACACGCTTCTTCAGGGATGCGGCCGATGCCCAGGCTGCGGGCTTTCGCGCCTGCCAAAGATGTCGGCCGGAAGAGCCGCGACCCGCTTCGGTGGTGGCCCGGATGTGCGCCTATCTTGAACGCAGGGCCGACCGGCAGGTGCGCCTGGCGGAGCTGGGAAAGCTTGCCGGGATCAGCCCGTTTACGGCGCAGCGTGTCTTCAAACAGGCGATGGGTGTGAGCCCGGCGCAGTATCAGCGGGCGATGCGCGCCCATGCCTTTCGCGATCAGCTCAGGAGTACGGAGACTACCGTGACGACAGCCATTTATGAAGCAGGCTATGGCTCATCAAGCCGGGCCTACGAGCCATCTCCGCTGGGGATGACGCCGGGGCGATTTGTTGCGGGCGGGCGCGGCGAGACGATCGGGTTTGCGATTGCGGCCTCAGCGAACCTGGGGAGCATTCTGGTTGCGGCGACGGAGCGGGGTGTCTGCTGGGTCTCGCTGGGGGATTCGGATATGGAGCTTGAAAGCGGGCTGCGCGCTGAATTTCCTGCGGCGACGATCAGGCCGGACGAGAAGCTGGGGGAGAGTGTTGCCTTTGTGCTGAAAACGATGCAGGGGGGAGGCGGTGCGAATCGATTGCCGCTCGACCTGCGGGGCACGGCTTTTCAACTGCGGGTGTGGAGTGCGCTGCAGCAGATTCCCCTGGGCGAGACGCGCAGCTACAGCCAACTGGCGGCGGAGCTGGGCAACCCGAAGGCGACCCGGGCGGTAGCGCGGGCCTGCGCAACCAATCGGGTGGCGGTGCTGGTGCCGTGCCACCGAGTCGTCGGCGCCTCCGGCTCGCTGACCGGCTATCGCTGGGGCGTGGAGCGCAAGCGGGAGTTGTTGGCTGGGGAGCGGAGAGCGTAGGGATTGCTGAATGTGGGTGACTCGGGGCGGAGTGGGGCGATTGCTGGCGGGAAGGGTGTTTATGAAGACTAATCTCGGCGCTCTGCGAAGCTCGATGAGTGCATTGGCCGGTTAGCGGAAAGCGAGAAACACCCGGGGCTTGATGATGATGCGGGAATCGCGGAACAACTGAGGGGTTCATTGACCTTTCGATACAAGGTCGGGGTTCTGGACGGACAGGTCCGGTAGACTAGGTGCAGGCATTTCGATGTCTTACCAAATCAGAGTCGAGGCCCAGATTTGACAATTGATCGTGGCTACATGCGTGCATTCTTTGTAGTGGTGTTTCCTGTTCTCCTGGCAATCCTTGCAATCGAACTAAAAGCCCAGGAAACCTCCGCTCCACGCCTGGAAGACTTCGTAGGAACGTATGCGGATACGCCAAGCCATCCGGTGGAAATCCTGGGTGGGGATGATTTTTTTGCGGTGCAGGACGAGGCAAAGTACTCCCTGAAGGCGAAGGGTGTGGATGTATTCTCAACCAAGTACGGATCAAAGCTCTCATTTCATCGCGATGCCAACGGTGTCGTAAATGGCTACGAACAAAACGGCAAATTTCATCCACGAGTTTCCACAGCCGTCACACCGGAATCTGCCGCACTAGCGTGGCCGCGCGCCAAAGGGCAGGGGCCTTCGAACTATCGGTACACGGCACCTTTGGACATGCATGATGGCATTGCGGTTGGGGACATTGCGCGCTCGCCCCTTGGAGCCGTGACAGCCAACGCGGTTGTAAGTGCCATCCTCGATGGCACTTACAAGGATGTGCACAGCGTACTTTTGTACCAGGATGGGAAGCTGGTTCTGGAAGAGTACTTCTACGGCAACAGCGTCCAACGTCCCCATCAGCTCCGCTCCGCAACGAAATCTGTTGTCAGCGCACTTGCGGGGATCGCTATTGATCGACGCGCCATCTCCGGAGTCAACGAAGGAGTGATGCCGGCGATGAGCTACTCGAGTTATGCCAACCCCGATCCACGGAAGTCGGCGATCACGATCGGAGAACTCCTCTCCATGAGTTCAGGCCTGGACTGCGATGACCATAGCTCTACGTCGCCCGGACGTGAGACTGTACTCGATGACTCGCCCGACTGGGTAAAAGCGACGCTCGATCTTCCCATGATCAACGACCCGGGAACCAGGGGGTACTACTGTTCCGGCGGCGTGTCAGTTGTGGGTCGAATGACGGAGAATGCGGTCCATATGCCGCTGCCGGAGTTCGCGCAGAAATACCTCTTTGGACCATTGGGCATGGCGCGTACCGATTGGGCCTGGAACTATGATTTGACCAATGCCGACAAGGAATATTCGCAGATTCATCTGCGGTCACGCGACATGCTGAAGCTGGGAATAGTTTTCGAAGACGGTGGTCGCTGGCACGGGCGTCAGCTCATCTCCGAGTCATGGGTCAACACTTCCACGGCTGAACACAGCCACGTTGACAACGTCAGCTACGGATATTTCTGGTGGCGTCACACGTTTAATGTGGAGACGCCCGGTGGTGCCGAGCAGGTTGTCGTGACTTCCGCCCAGGGCAACGGAGGCCAGAAGATTTACATTGCGTCCAAGTATCATTTGGTTGCCGTTTTCACAGCCGGCGCCTATAACGCCGACTCCACCCCGCCCAACACGATCATGGAAAAACTCATTCTTCCCAGGTTGATGCAATCTGTGAATCGCGCCAAGACGTCGTCGCCCCAGAAGTAATCTGAGCTGCATTGAGCAGTACGCCGAACTGTGTGGGCGAGTCGTCCCCACATCGATTGCTGGTTCGCGGCTCACTGCCTCTTCGAGTCAGTGAGCGTCAAATCGCCAATGCTCCTACCGAGCAGGATTCGTACCGATAAGTCGGCTTGTGGGAAGTAGAAAGGTCGGGGCCGTGGCCTGTAGGGGCGATCGCGACGATCACGATTGAGCTTGAGGGCCAGGAGATGGTGTTTATGAACGGCGGCCCGGGGCGGGAAGACGATGGCCTGTGGCTGGCTCACGGACCGGTTTGGGTTGAGCTGGCAGGTGGTGCCACGCAACATCCTGGAGCTGGTCGGCCACCCGAAGGCGATGGCGGCGATGATGGGGATGATCAAGTTTGACCTAGCTGCGCTGGAGGCTGCGGCGCGCGAAGACTGAGGGATTTCCCGCTGAAACCAAACGCCCTGCGACGCTCGAAAGCGAGGCAGGGCGTTGGGTTTGTGGGATGCAAAGCCTTACAGGCGATTGCCGCCGGAGGCCTGGATGGACTGTCCGTTGACCCATGTGGATTCATCGGAGGCCAGGAAGGTGGCAATGGTGGCGACGTCGTTGGGCTGCCCGATGCGGCCGAGCGGGGTTTTGGCAATGATTTCTTTGTGGAACTCGCTGCCAAGGAATCCGGCGGCGTGGACGCCCTCGGTCTCAATCATGCCGGGATTGAGGGAGTTGACGCGGATGCGCCTGGAGCCGAGTTCCTGGGCGAGGGCTCCGGTGATGGAGTCGACGGCGCCCTTGGTGGCGCTGTAGACGGAGGCCGCGGGGACACCCGCAGCGGCTACGGAGCCGATGTTGATGATGCTGCCGCCGTTGGGCGAAAACTTGGCGACGGCTGCCTGAGTTGTGAGGATCAGGCCGAGGACGTTGAGATTGAATTGCTTGTGGAAATGCTCAGGGGTGATGGCCTCGAGCGGGGCGAATTCATAGACGCCTGCATTGTTGACGAGGATGTCGATGGGGCCGAATTCTTTGACGACGGAATCGACGAGGCCGGAGATGCTGGCCGGGTCTGCGACGTTGGCCTGAATCGCGATAGCTTTTCCGCCGGCGGCTTTGATAGCGTCGACCACCTTGTTTGCGCCTTCGGTGCTGGAGGAGTAGTTGACGGCCACGGCTGCGCCGTTTGCCGCGAGTTCAAGGGCGATCGCCGCTCCGATGCCTTTGCTTGCGCCGGTGACCAGCGCGACTTTTCCGTTGAGTTTGCTCATGATGCTTCTCCTTCGTTTCGAAGCCGGTGGCGGTTGGACCGTTCGACATTTCGATAACTGTCGAATTGATTACGGAAGCGGAGAGAAAGATTCAAGCGATGCGAAGAATTGTTTTTGAAATGGCGATTCTAGATTTTCTGGAGGTCTGCGAGGAAGGCTTGCCAGATGTCTCGTCGGAGGGTGAGGTGGGCGTATTTGCCTTCGCGGGTGATGTGGACCAGGCCCGCGGTTTCGAGTTCTTTGAGGTGGTGGGAGAGGGTTGCGGGGGCGATGGGCATGCAGGCGCGGAGGTCAGTACATGCGGAGGAGTGGTCAGCCTGCGAGAGCCGCTCGACGATTTCGAGGCGGCGGGGTTCGCCGAGAGCCTTGAGGATGGCCATGCGCTGGGCGGCAGACAACACGACGGGGGCCGTTGGTTCGCTCTCGGAAGGCATGTACGCATCTACCTCGATTCACTGATGTTACTGCATGGGAATGCGGGTTCGCGTGGGTGTTGGTGGCTTGCGGCTATACTTGCGGCAATGATTCCCATTGGTTCGAATCCGGGGTGGCATCCGGTCTTTGAGGCGCTGGCGTACGTTTCTGGCTACGCGGTCTTTCGCCGGCTGCGCGACATGCAGGGCGATGTAGTGGCTAAGGCGCAGCGGTGGTCGGTGTTGGCCGGGGCTGCGGTGGGGGCGCTGGTCGGGAGCCGACTGCTGGGCCTGGCGGAGCAGTGGCCGACGGTGATGGCGGCCTGGCGAGCCGGGCATCTGCTGGCGTTGGTGCTCTCGCCGGGGGGCAAGACGATTGTGGGTGGGCTGCTGGGCGGCTGGCTGGGTGTTGAAGTGATCAAGAAGCTGAACGGGATTCGCAACCGAACGGGGGACCTGCTGGTGCTGCCGCTGTGCGTGGGGATGGCGATTGGGCGCGTGGGCTGCCTCATCGCGGGCCTCGCCGACGATACGTATGGCAAGGCAACCAGGTTACCCTGGGCGGTCGATCTAGGCGACGGTGTAGGACGGCATCCGGTGCAGGTGTACGAAATTCTGGTGTTGACTCTGATAGCATTCGCTATAACTCGATTGGGGTCTCAGATGACTTTGCGGGCGGGGGCGAGGTTTCGCATCTTTCTGGCGAGTTATCTGGGGTGGCGGCTGGTGATTGACTTTCTCAAGCCACAGCCGCTGGTGGGTGGATTGAATTTGATTCAGTGGAGTTGCCTGGCTGTGCTGGTCTTTTTGTGGATTGACGTGTTACGAAATCCAAAGGAGCAGAATGAAACTCTTCGGGCGTGAGATCAAGGGACTCGCTGAGGCGGTAGTTATCTTTGCAATGATTTTCCTTGTGTCATCGAGCCTGTGCGGATTGCAGCTGAGGGTCTTCGACAAGGCCCTGACATATCAAGGCCTGTTGATGGCTAGTGGTGTGGCCGAGCTAGCCGGGATATTGCTTGGCGGCGGTGGGCTGATTGTTTGTTTGGTGATCTGGCTGATTCTGGTGTTAAAGAAGCATTTCACTGCTCCACGAGGAAATGGCGCAGACGATAACAATTGGCTGGACCGCGATCAGTAGGAGCAACGATGTGGACGCCGTGGAAGAACTCGAAAGGTTCTGCGAAATGGGTGACCATTTTCGCCTGTGCAACTGTCATCCAACTCGGCCTTTGCGCTGTCGTCCCTGTCACCATCCAGTCTGTCAGTGATCGGCTTCATCTCGATTCCGATGCCGCCGAAAGTACCTTTTCAGTTCAAGTCATTCTCTTCTGGCTCACTGTGGTTGCACTGTTCGTTTCACTTATCTGGATGTTCTTTGACAAATCGGAGGATACTGATGACCACTAAAGTTCGGCCTTATTTGTTTTATGACGTTGCTATCTCGATCTGCTCGGTTTGTTATCGGCGCGTGGATGCGAAGATTGTTTTTGAAGACAACAAGGTGTGGATGCTGAAGCGGTGTCCGCAGCACGGACATGCGCGGGTTTTGGTGGCGGATGATGTGGATTATTACCGGCGGTCGCGCGAAGTCTTCCTCAAAGTACCGGAGCAGCCGATGGTCTATAACACGCCGGTGAAGTATGGATGCCCGTATGACTGTGGGTTGTGCCCGGACCATGAGCAGCACAGCTGTCTGTCGCTGGTGGAGATATGCGATGCGTGCAACCTGACCTGCCCGATTTGCTATGCGGGGAGCGGGCAGCACCGGACGGAGTTTCGCTCGCTGGAGCAGATTGAGGCGATGCTGGATTGCGTTGTGCGTAATGAGAAGGAACCGGATATTGTGCAGATTTCAGGCGGAGAGCCGACGCTGCATCCGGAGTTCTTTCGCATTCTGGAGATGTGCAGGGAGCGGCCGATCAAGCACCTGATGGTAAATACGAACGGGATCAGGATTGCGCAGGATGAGGAGTTTGCCAAGCGGCTGGCGAGCTTTATGCCGCACTTTGAGCTGTACTTGCAGTTCGATTCGTTGCAGCGGGAGCCGCTGATGCAGCTGCGCGGGGCGGACCTGAGGAGTGTGCGGCAGAAGGCGCTGGAGCGGCTGAACAAGCTGGAGGTCTCGACGACGCTGGTGGTGACGGTGGAGCGGGGCGTCAATGACCAGGAGCTGGGGACGATGATTGACTTTGCGCTGACGCAGCCATGCGTACGGGGGGTGACTTTTCAGCCGGTGCAACAGGCTGGGCGGCTGATGAATTTTGATTCAGGGCAGCATCGGTTGACGCTGACGGAGGTGAGGCGACGGATTCTGGAGCAGACGCGCGTGTTTCGGCCGGAAGATCTGATTCCGGTGCCGTGTCATCCGGATTCGCTGGCGATGGCGTATGCGATGAAGTTTGCGGGCAAGACGGTGCCGTTGAGCGGGATGGTGCCGCCTGAAGTGCTGATTGACGGGGCGCGGAACACGATCATGTTTGAGCAGGAGGCGGGGCTCAAGGACCACATCTTCAAGCTGTTTGCGACCAATCACTCGCCCTCTGCTCAGGCCAGCACGCTAAAGGAGCTGCTGTGCTGTTTGCCGAAGGTGCTGATTCCGAAAGACCTGGGGTACAAAAATCTGTTTCGCGTCTTGATTGTGCAGTTCATCGATGCGGAGGCTTTTGATGTGAGGAGCGTGAAGAAGAGCTGCATTCATATTGCGCATCCGGATGGGAAGCGGCTGATTCCGTTTGATACGTACAACATGTTTTACCGGGGAGAGCTGGAGCAAACGCGGCTGGCACCGCTGCGGCGGGCGGAGATGGAGCCTTTGGGGATTTGAGGGCGACGATAAAAGGGTGGACCGAATTGGGGCGGGAATTTCGGAATTCCCTGTGGTGAAAGGGAATGGTCCGGGATGGGCCGGGGAAAGCTGAGGCGGTGATATTCTGAGGGTCACGGGAACGAGCTTTACTGGATCTACCTGGACGGGAACGGCACGCCCGCGATGGGCATGCGCCGGGACGACCACCAAGAAGACGTTTGAATCGGAGTGAGGTTTTATGGCTACTTCTACGCTTGAAATTGCAGCAGTGGACTACAAGGTTGCGGATATGTCGCTGGCCGACTGGGGCCGCAAGGAACTGAACATTGCCGAGCATGAGATGCCGGGTCTGGTGTCGATTCGGCGGAAATATGCGGCGCTGAAGCCGCTGGCGGGTGTGCGGATTACGGGTTCGCTGCACATGACGATTCAGACAGCGGTGCTGATTGAGACGCTGGTGGAGCTGGGCGCGGATGTGCGCTGGGCGAGCTGCAACATCTTTTCAACGCAGGACCATGCGGCGGCGGCGATTGCGGCGACGGGCGTGCCGGTGTTTGCGTGGAAGGGCGAGACGCTGGAGGAGTATTGGGATTGCACCTTCAAGGCGCTTGGTTTTCCTGGCGGTAAGGGGCCTGAGCTGGTGGTGGATGATGGCGGCGATGTGACGCTGCTGATTCACAAGGGCTATGAGCTTGAGAATGGCGACCGCTGGGTGGATAGCGCGTCTGAGAGCCACGAGGAACAGGTGATCAAGGACCTGCTGAAGCGGGTGCATGCGGAGAATCCGACGCACTGGCATACGGTGGTGAGGGATTGGCGCGGGGTTTCGGAAGAGACGACGACGGGCGTGCACCGGCTGTACAAGATGATGGAGCAGGGCAAGCTGCTGGTGCCGGCGCTCAACGTGAACGATTCGGTGACGAAGAGCAAGTTTGACAACCTGTACGGCTGCCGCGAGTCGCTGGTGGACGGCATCAAGCGCGCAACGGATGTGATGGTGGCGGGCAAGGTGGCGGTGGTCTGCGGGTATGGGGATGTGGGGAAGGGTTCGGCTGCTTCGCTGCGGGGGCTGGGTGCGCGGGTGATTGTGACCGAGGTTGACCCGATCAATGCGCTGCAGGCAGCGATGGAAGGGTACGAAGTTACGACTCTGGAAGACACGCTGGGCCGGGGCGACATCTATGTGACCTGCACGGGGAATGTGGACATCATCACGCTGGAGCAGATGCAGCGGATGAAGGACCAGGCGATTGTGTGCAACATCGGGCACTTTGACAACGAGATCCAGATTGATCGGCTGAACCAGATGCCGGGCGTGACGAGGATCAATGTAAAGCCGCAGGTGGATCAGTACACGTTCCCGGCTGGGAACAGCATTATCCTGCTGGCTGAGGGGCGGCTGGTGAATCTGGGCTGCGCGACGGGGCATCCGAGCTTTGTGATGAGCAACAGCTTTGCCAACCAGACGCTGGCGCAGATTGACCTGTGGGCCAACAAGGACTCCTACAAGATTGGTGTGTATGTGCTGCCAAAGAAGCTGGATGAGGAAGTGGCGCGGCTGCACCTGGAGAAGATTGGCGTCAAGTTAACGACGCTGACGCCGAAGCAGGCGGGTTACCTGGGCGTGCCGGTTGAGGGGCCTTACAAGGCGGAGACTTACCGGTACTAATCTGTTGCAGGAACGAAAAGCCCCGGAAAGATCCGGGGCTTTTTTGTGGGCGAAGAGCTGCGGCTTATTCGACGGGCCTGGCTTTGCCGTCTTTGATGGCCTGATCGAAGAGGGATTTGAGTTTGCGGCTGGCTTCTTCGGCGAGGCGGCCTTGCTTTTCGCCGATTTTGCCCATTTCTTCACCGAGGCGGCCCATTTCTTCGCCGATTTTGCCTTGTTTATCTCCGAGGAGCGCGGAGCGGTCGCCGATCTGGCCCTGGATTTCACCGATATGGCCCTGGATTTCGCCCATCTTCTCCTGTAGTTCGGCGAGCTTTTCCTCCGAGAATTCCTTGCTCATATTTTCTGTGAGCTTCTGAAATTTCTCGCTTTGCAGTTCGGACAGCTCGGCGGTGAGCTTCTTCATTTTCTCGTCGAATTCGGGGCCGAGTTTAATTGAGCGCTGAATTTCTGGCTGAAGTTCGGCCATGCGCTTGTTGAGGACGGATTGTTTGGCATCGAGTTCGGCCTGGAGCTTTTGCAGGGATTCGGTGCCTTTGAAGTGGGCCTGAGCTTCGGCGAAGATTTTGGGGTCGGTGATGACGTAGGATTTGCCATCGCGTTCGAACCAGATGAAGTCGCCGTGATACTTCTGGCGTGCCTTTTCGAGCGCTTTGTTGTGCGGTCCGAACAAAAAGACGTTGTCGTTGTGGCCGCCGTGGATGATGGCGTAGGTCTGCTTATCAGCGTCATCGAAGGAGAATTGGAAGCCGTTGGTGAGCTGGGCGACATCGGCGTCGGGCGGCTCGGGGGCTTCGGGAGCTTCAGGAGCTTCAGGAGCTTCAGGAGCTTCGGGAGCTTCGAGGGCTTCTGGAGCTTCAGCGTCTGGAGCGGGCGGGGCCGGGGGCGCTTCCGGGGCGAGATTTCCTGTTACCTGACCGGAAACCTGGCCGGCAATTACACCGGAAACCTGGCCGGTCATTGGCCCCGTCGAGTCCGCTGATGCAGTTTTACCTACAATTTTGGCGGCAGAGGGTTTTGGACTTTGAGAGTTTGCGGCTTCGACGGCGGGAACGATGCGGATGCAGGCGACGACTGCGATGAGCGCTGCGGGAACGAGTACGGCGGCGAGGAAGGCGTGGCGGCGGCCGGAGCGAAATGCGGATTGGAGCGCGCGGGCGTTGAGAATGCGGTCAATGCGGCTGGAGAGATTGAGACGGCGGGCCATGGCTACTCCTGGAAGCGGCTGAAGGATAGAGATTGGCCGGGGGAGGGCTGCGAATTCGAGCAGCAGCTCGGCGTAGGCGGCGGGGTTAGCGGCTTGTTCAAGGCCGGCGCGATCGCTGAGTGCTTCACCGAGCTCGGAGAGTTTGCGCTGGAGCCACCAGCCGAGAGGGCTGAACCAGAAGATGGCTGCGTGCGCGGCGGCGGCGAGCTGGAGGTAGAAATCGCGCTGACGGACGTGGGCCTGTTCGTGGGCAAGGACGATGCACAGCTTGGCGTTGTCCCACGCAGTGTAGGTGGCGGGAAGAATGATGGTCGAGCCGATGGTAACGGGGGTAGTCATGTCGTGGCTGACGCGGACGTTTGGGTAGTGGAGTTCGTTTAATGCAGCAGATTTTGGGGCGGGTCTGGAACGGCGCCAGAGGCGAAGTGCAATGGCCAGACCGAAGAAGGTTCGCAGGAGGAGAATGGCGAACACGACGAGGTAGAGGCCGAGAGCCAGGATTCCTGGCGAAAGTGATGCACGACGACGGGCGACATATTGGCCGATGGCGCGGAGAAGCGGGGCAGGTACCGCTTCGATTGTCGTTTCCTCAAGGCGATTGGTTGAGGCGACCGTTGAAGGAATCCCCTGGATCATTGGTTTGGGATTATCGATGAGATGTGCGCTCGTGACTGGATGTACCGGGCGCATCGGAACTGGGGCGGGACGAGTTGCAGCGCTCCCTGGGGCATCGACGGCCCGATGGATCTTCACCGCTGAGGGTGAGGTTGTCGGGGCGGGCGAATAGGCCGCGGCGAGCATACCGGGGAGCGGAATCCTGAGTGCCAGAGCGTGATTCAGGGCAAGCAACGGCGTGTGCATGACGAGCGGCATGGCTGCGGCTGCGAGAAGCACCAGAGTCCAGGCGACTTTTTGAGCAACTACGGCCTGTACCCGCAGAAGACGGATGACGGTCCAGACGGCCAGTGCCATCAGGAGTGATCGAAATGCTGCTTCGAGGACGATGCTCAGCATCACTTGCCCCCCTTCCCCGTTTCGGTTTTTGCATTGGCAATACGTTCGGCCAGGCGTTGGAGTTCCTTACGATCAAGGACGGAGGAATCAACCATGCCGACGAGGAGTTGTTCAACAGAGCCCTCGCAGAACCAGTCAAGGATGCGCTTGACGGCGCGGCCTGCGACTTTTTGGGCGGGTTCGGCGGGGGAGTAGACGAATGTCCTGTTTTCAAGGATGTGGGTGAGGTAGCCCTTTTCTTCGAGGCGGCGGAGGACGGTGCGGACGGTGGAATCCTTGAGGGGGCGGTCCTGCCGGTCGAGCTCTTCGCGAACGCGCTCTGCAGTGAGTGTTCCGTGCTGCCAAAGGAGCTGGAGGACGCTGCGCTCGAGTTCTCCGAGTTCTGAGGGGTCGTGGCCGGGAGCTTCGAGCTGGGGATTCTCTGGTTCGAGTTCGCTGTGACCTGCTGTAACGTTACTTGTCATAATGCTACAGACGGTAACATATTCATAGGGTGAGCAGGCAAGAGATTTTTTAAGAACATTTTTTGCGGGGGAGGCGGGGCCCAGCCGGATTGCGACGGGGGACCCGCTTTCAGTTCTGTGGACTATCTGGTGGGAACTACGAGGATTGTGATGGATGCCGCCGGGAAGGTGGTGGCGATACCTCCGACGGGCACGGACGAACTGGAGGGGAAAACGGGAACGTCGGGCTGAGCAAGGATTCCGGCGAGATGGGCGTTGCTATAGAGGAAGGCCTTTGCCGGGCCGGTCGCGACGAGGTTGGGCAGGAAGACTGCGCCGGGAAGATCGCCGAAGGACTTGTTAATGACGACGATGGTGACGGCCTGGTCTGAAGTGCGCAGCGCGCCGTAGACGGCCAACTGGCTCTGGTCAGTGCTGGTTGAGGCCAGTGCCTGGTCACCGAACTCACTGTTGCTGCCATCGTAGTTGCGGAAGACCTGGAACGCTACCAGGCCTGGAATCTGGCTGACCGGGTCGGGGGTACCCCAGAGTGCGCCGAGGTCCAGGCCTTCGCGGCCGAAGATGCCGAGGATATCAGCCTGGGTCAGTGCGCCGTTGATCTGTTCCAGACCGCCCCAGTTGTATTCATCGATGGCAATTTTAGTGCCGGGATAGTTGTCCGCAACCCACTGCTTGAGCGTAGGAATGAGCTGAAGTGGATAGGCGGGCGCTGCGGTGGTGATGTTTGGGTCAGTGATGTTGGGATCGGTGTAGGTGGGGTCCCACAGGACTCGTGTCGAATTGAGACGAGCTTGCTGCAGGATGGTGTCGCCTGCGGGTGCGAACCCGGCGTTAGTGGCGGCGAAGTATCCGTGCACGTCGAGGTAATCGAGCAGGCGAATGTGGGTCAGGTCTTCATTCTTCTTGAACTGCTGCAGGTAATACTCGATCATGGGCACGTTGCCGTGGGCAAGCCGGTCTACGGGGTTGCCGTTGTAGCAATAGCAGGGACCGGAACCCCATCCTGTTTCAACGTCCTTTTTAGAATAGAAGTAGGCTGGCCACCAGTCGATGACCGGACCGCTGACCTCTGCGGTCGGATCTACATCTTTGATGGCTTTGGCATAGGTGAGGCCTTTGGTGGTGACTTCGTCGTATGTGAAGGGGCCCTCGCCGGGAATCTGACTGCCGTGCACGTCTCTGTGGACAGCGTCCCACCAGGTCGGCTCGTTGTCCAGGTCGTAGATGGCAACACCTCCCTTGGCAGCGGTGCCGAACTTGTTGACCAGGTACTTGATCCATCCTGTGGTGAAGGTCTCGTCGATCTTCATGCTGGTATCGGTGGGGTCGTTGACCACTTGATTGCCGTTGACAAGAATGCCGTTGCCGCAGTCACCGTTGGGAGAGATTCGCTGCTGTGCACCGTATTTGGCCAGGGAATAGCTGCAGCCGGCGACACCTTTGGTGGTCCAGCCAATGAGTGGGACGGTGCCAAGAGTAGCGGTGCCAGTGGCGTTATTGGTGGTGACTTGCAGATCAAATGACGGGGTGTTCAGCTCATTCTGATACCAGTAATCGGAGGCACTGTTGTAAGCGTCGGCAAGGTAGTTGTAGCGGGTGGTGGCGTCACCGCCCCAGCGGTTGATGGGAAGGTTGACGGCCTTGGCCTCGGATTGAGGAACCTGAAAACCGTTCCAGCCATAGATGTAGGGGTTAATGGGGTGGGTGATGTTGCCGAGATCCACGGTCATACCCAAGGGTGGACCTGAAGGCGTGGGAGGCGGGCTGAGGGTGACAACGGCACTGCCGGAAACGGTGGGGGTATTGGTGCTGGTAGCGACAACAGTAACCGAGGCCGGCGCGGGATAGGGCGATGTGTAGAGGCCGTTGCCGTCAATTGTGCCGGCACTGGACGAGCTGCCGGAGGGCTTGACTATCGACCAGGTAACGGTGGAGTCGAAACTGCCGGTACCAGCAACGGTTGCGGCAAACTGTTTCGTTGCTCCGATGGTGACGGTGACTGGGCCAGGGGTTACGTTCACGGAAGTGACTGTGGGTCCAGTGTAGTTGGCTGCCACCGTGGTATTCGCGTTCATACTGACCGTGCAGGTGACGCTGACGGCGGTGGCGCAACCTGTCCAGGACGAAAACTTGTCTTTTCCGGCGGAGGTGGGGGCGGAAAGGGTGACGGTCGTTCCCGCGTTGTAGACCCTGGCGAAGCTGGTGCTGCCGTTGCCGGCGCTGTTGGCATCGGCAGGGGAAACGGTAATGGACACGGAAGAAGCGAGGACGGAGTTCACCGAGAGCGTATAGGTGGTGGGCGGGGGCGGGGTTGAGCTGCCACCACCGCCCCCGCAACCTGCGGTGAAGATACTCAGGATGGTTAGCACTCCACAAGCTATCGACGGCTTCATGATGTTACGACTGATCAAGTGAATCTCCTCACGACGTTTTGAATCCCAGCCTTCAGGCTGTGTTGTGGCGCTTCAATCCATGCTTTGGTTGGAGCAACGACAACCGGTAAGGATTAAGTAGCGTCCTAGGATATCCAACGAGGGGCGGTGTACGCCAGCGACAACCTGCCACGCAACTCAACGGACGACTTTAGCCTGCGATTCATCGAGGGGCTAGAATTAGACAGGAGAATCTTTCCGGAGGACTTCCCTTTGCCACTTTATGAATACCGCTGCACAGCGTGCGGCTACAGTTTTGAAAAGATCCAGAGTTTTAGTGCGACGCCGGAGAGCGTTTGCCCGAAGTGCCAGGGTGTTTTGATTCGACCGGTAACGGCGCCAGCACTACGGTTTGAGGGGGCGGGCTGGTATGTGAACGACTATGCGGGGAAGGGTGCGGCCAAGACCGCAGAGGCATCAAAGGCTGGCGGTGAATCTGCAGCGGGCAAAGCGGAGCCGAAAAGCGAGACAAAAACCGCGTCATCTGACAGCTCGGCAACTCCTGCAGCGACAGCGCCGACATCGGCACCGTCGGCTTCTTCTGGTTCGGCGAGCAGTTCCGGGACCGGGGCAAGTTCCTAGGGTGACGGCGGGGTTGAACCTTTTTTAGCCTCAAATCATCTCTTGAGTGCATTCGACTTCAGGCTGAGCAAAGTGCTTGCGCCGGATGGATGAGGACAGGACGATGATTTCAGTACGCAAGTCACAGGAACGCGGCCATGCCAATCATGGCTGGCTCGACTCGAAATTCAGCTTTTCATTCGCCGAGTACTATGACCCTGCGATTATGGGTTTTCGCGCACTGCGGGTGATCAACGAAGACGTGATCCAGGGCGGCGGCGGCTTTGGCACACATGGCCATCGCGAGATGGAGATTGTCACCTATGTGCTGGAGGGCGGGATTGCGCACAAGGATTCACTGGGGTCGGGCGGAGTGATTACGCCGGGTGAGTTGCAGCACATGTCGGCAGGAACGGGGATTCGGCACTCGGAGTACAACGCTTCAGCGACGACAGCGGCGCACATGCTGCAGATCTGGCTGCTGCCTTCAAAGGCGGGCGTAGCGCCGAGCTATAGCCAAAAGCGTTTTCCGGTTGCGGAAGAGCACAACCTGCTGCATCTGTTGGCTTCGCCGGAGGGCCGGGACGGTTCGCTGACGTGGGTGACGGATGCTGATCTTTATGCGGTGCGTCTGGATGCGGGAACGAAAGTAGAGCACGCATTGAGTGGCCGGAAGTATGGCTGGGTGCAGGTGGCGCGGGGTTCGGCAGTCGTGAACGGCGAGTCGCTCGGGCAGGGGGATGCTGCAGCGCTTTCAGAAGAGGCCGAGGTTAGCATCCAGGCGGGGAAAGAGGATGCTGAGGTGCTGTTTTTTGAGTTGGGGTGAAACCAATACAAGCCACAACGCCAGCTGCATTTGCTCGAAGATGATATCGCCCATGATGTGATATCATCCTCAGGTGAAACTTATCCTTGACACCGATGTCGTGGTGGCAGCCATGCGAAGCCCTCGCGGAGCATCCGCAGAGCTACTACGACGTATCGATCGAGGAGAAATTGTCATGCTTTTGACCGTGGCTCTAGCTCTGGAATACGAGGCGAAATGCATGCTTGCAGAGCACCGTCTCGCAGCAGGCTTGACTAGCGCCGAGGCCGCCACGTTCATCGACGGATTAATCGCGATGGCAGAACCGGTCAGGAATTATTTTCGGTGGCGGCCTCAGCTTCGCGATCCTGGTGACGAACTTGTTTTGGAAGCCGCGGTTAACGGCCAAGCCTCTTTCATCGTCACTTTCAATGAAAAGGACCTTCGCGATGCGCGACACCAATTTGGCATTGATGTCGTCCGTCCCGGAGAAGTGCTCAACAGGCTTTCGACCTAGAAGGTGATGACAATGACGACACGAGTTGCAACATTCCCGCTTCGATTGCCGATATCGCTGAAGGCTGCGCTGGAAACCATCAGCGAGCGTGATGGCACCAGCATGAACCAGTTTCTAGTTGTGGCCGCAGCAGAAAAGATCGCTGCCATGCATACGGAGGAATTTTTTCTGGCGCGACGAAATCGGTCGGACCGGGAAGCGTTTCGCCGTATCCTGAATCGCGCGGGCGGAGAAGATTCTCGCCCAGAGGACCAATTGTAAAAATACTTTTGGCGCGTCCGGCAAATCAACCGAAAAGTGGTTTTGGGCCTAAGTCGTTCCGAGCAGGCTGAGTTGTACGTCGTCTGCCTTGGGGTAGCGGGCGGGAAGGATTTCTTCAACGTCGACCCATTGGGTGGGGTAGTTGCCGGTGTAGCAAGCGGTGCAGTAGTCGCTGCCCTGAATACCGTGGGGTCCGTCGTCACAGCATTGGAGCAGACCATGGAGCGAGAGGTAAGCGAGCGAATCAGCCTCGATATACTGGCGAATCTCTTCAACAGATTTATTTGCTGCGATGAGGTCGCGCTTGCTTGGGGTGTCCACGCCGTAGAAGCAGGGCGAAATGGTGGGCGGGCAACTGATGCGAAGGTGAACCTCTTTTGCGCCTGCACCGCGGACCATGCGGATGATCTTGCGGCTCGTTGTGCCTCGAATGATGGAGTCGTCGATGAGGATGACGCGCTTGCCTTCGAGAAGATTGCGAACCGGGTTGAGCTTGAGCTTCACGCCGAAGTCGCGAACACGCTGTTCTGGCTCGATGAAGGTGCGGCCGACGTAGTGGTTGCGGATGAGGCCAAAGCGAAAGGGGACGCCTGCCTCCTCAGCGTAGCCAAGGGCAGCGGTCACGCCTGAATCTGGTACGGGGACGATGATGTCGGCGGGCACGTGAGATTCGCGAGCAAGCTGACGGCCCATCTGATCGCGGCTTTCCTGCACCCAGCGGCCAAAGATGCGGCTATCGGGGCGAGCGAAATAGACGTGCTCAAAGACGCAACTGGTTTGCTCGAAGCCGGAGGCGTATTGGCGCGAGGTCACGCCGTCGGCGGAGACCATGACGAGCTCGCCGGGGAGCACTTCGCGCTCGTATTCGGCGCGAAGCAGGTCAAAAGCGCAGGTTTCTGAGGCGAAAACGATCGTGTCGGGGCCGTCAGGATTTTTAATCCGGCCCATGGAAAGTGGGCGGAAGCCACGCGGATCGCGGGCAGCGAAGACCTTGTCGCGGGTCATCATGACGATGGAGAAGGCACCCTCGACCTGGCCAAGCGAGTCGGCAATGGCGTCGACCAACGATGTGGCCTTGGAATGGGCGATGAGCTGGACAATGATTTCCGAGTCGGAGGTGGTCTGGAAATAGGCTCCGGCGCGCTCAAGCTTTTCGCGCAGGTTGCCCAGATTGACCAGGTTTCCATTGTGAGCGATGGCAATGAGACCTTTGACGGAGTCAACGCGGATGGGTTGGGCGTTCAACAGGGCCGAGTCGCCGGTGGTGGAGTAGCGGGTGTGGCCGATGGCGAGGTCGCCGGGAAGCTTGGCGAGAACGTCCTCGGTGAAGATTTCACTGACGAGGCCCATCCCCTTGATGTTGGAGAGGTGATGGCCATTGGCGGTGGCAATGCCGGCGGATTCCTGGCCGCGATGCTGAAGGGCATAGAGGCCGAGATAGACCTGACGGGCGGCGTCGGGATGTCCGTAAACAGCCATGACGCCGCATTCTTCGCGGAGTTTGGGGTCTTCGTCAGGGATCAGGGAACCGGGTTCCGGGATCAGGGGGTCTCTCTTGAGAGATTCCGAGAGATCGGCGACACCCTCGAGGCCTTGGTAGAGCAAGCGGGTCACGCGGTCACCTCGTCGTGGAGAGCAGCTTCAAGGGCACCAGCCCAGGGTTGGCGGAGGTCGTCGATGTGGCAATCGATGACGGAAACGCCTGACTCTACCGCTGGATCTTCGGCGATGCTTATTTCGAGTTTTCCGGCGATGGTTTCGCCGATGAGCCAGCAGGAGAGCTCAGGATAGCTGAAGACAATTTCTTCGATTTTTTCCTTGTTGGCGGGGGAGCATGTGAGGATGACCTGGGTTGCTGGTTCTCCAAAGAGAGCAACAGCGGTTGGCAGCTCAGGGATGGAAGTGATTTCGACCCGCGCGCCGACGGAGTGGCGGAAAGATGCCTGGGCGAGGACCGCAGCGATGCCGCCGTCAGAAATGTCGCAGGCGGAAGAGAGCAGGCGCTCTTCGGCGAGGTCGGCAAGACACTTGTGAAGCTGCCACTCGGTGTCGAGTTCAAGATAAGGTGGCTCGCCCCAAAGCTCGCCGAGGATGGCTTTGGCGTATTCAGAGGAGCCAAATTCTGCGAGGGCAATGGGGGGAACGATGGCACCCATACCTTCTCCAATGAGTAGAACCAGGTCGCCAGCACGCTGGAAGTCAGCGGGAACAGCCTTGGTGATGTCGTCGAGGATCCCGACGACGCCGAGGACGGGGGTGGGGTAGATGCCTTCGCCCTTGGTTTCGTTATAGAGGGAGACGTTGCCGCCGGTAATAGGGGTACCGAGCGCGGTGCAGGCCTCGGCGATGCCGTCGATGGCGGCGGAGAGTTGTGCCATGATTTCAGGCTTCTGAGGGTTGCCAAAGTTGAGGCAATTCGTGGCGGCGACCGGGGTTGCCCCAGTGCAGGCTACTTTGCGGCAGGCTTCTGCGACGGCATGCATTGCGCCTAATTTGGGGTTGAGGTAACACCAGCGGCCGTTGCCGTCGAGAGCCATTGCGAGGCCGCGTTCGTGGCCGACGCCGTTCGAGTCTCGCGTGCCGGTGCCCTTGATGCGCATCACGCCGGCTTCTCCGCCTGGCCCCTGGACTGTGTTGGTCTGCACCATGGAATCGTACTGCTCGTGGACCCAGCGTTTGGAGCAAATGTTCGAGCTGGCGAGGATTCTTTTGAGGTCGGCGGTGTAGTCACGTGGGTTGGCTTCGGATCCTGTCAACTCGGAAAGCGTCTCTTCAGAAGGCTCAGGAAGAACGGGCGCTGTCCAGGTACCGACGGGACGGTGGTAGAGCGGGGCATCGTCGGTGAGGGATTCGTTGGGGATGTCGGCGACGAGGACTCCGTGGTGGCGGATTCGCAGGCGCGGCTCAGGCTTGACGGTGCCGACGATGACGCCATCGAGACCCCATTTGACGAAGACGTCGAGGACTTCCTGTTCCCTGCCCTTTTCGGCAACGAGGAGCATGCGCTCCTGGCTCTCGGACAGCATGATTTCGTAGGAGTTCATCCCTGTTTCGCGTTGAGGAACATTGTCGAGTTCCACGTCGAGGCCGACGCCGCCTCGGGCGCCCATTTCGCAAGTCGAACAGGTGAGACCGGCCGCGCCCATATCCTGGATGCCGACGATGGCACCGGTTTGCATGGCTTCAAGGCAGGCTTCGAGGAGGAGTTTTTCCATGAATGGGTCACCGACCTGGACATTGGGCCGCTTGGCTTCAGTGCCTTCATGGAACTCTTCAGAGGCCATGGTCGCACCGTGGATGCCGTCACGACCGGTTTTAGCTCCTACATAGATGACCGGGTTACCAACGCCGGTCGCCTTGCCGTAAAAGATTTCGTCAATCTTGACCATGCCGAGTGCGAATGCATTGACGAGCGGGTTGCCGCTGTAACATGCCTCGAATTTGGTTTCGCCGCCGAGGTTGGGCACGCCAAAGCAGTTGCCGTAACTGGCGACGCCGCTGACGACTCCCTCGACGATGGAGTGATTCTTGCGCACCAGTTCCGGCGCATCCTGTCCCACTTGAATAGGGCCGAAGCGGAGAGAATCCATGACGGCGAGGGGGCGCGCACCCATGGTAAAGATGTCGCGAAGGATGCCGCCGACGCCTGTCGCCGCGCCCTGATGGGGCTCAATGTAGCTGGGGTGGTTGTGGCTCTCGATCTTGAAAGCACAGGCCCAGCCTTCTCCGACGTCGATGATGCCGGCATTTTCGCCCGGCCCCTGGACGACGCGTTCTGACTTGGTGGGCAGGCGCTTCAGATGAACCTTGGAGGACTTGTAGGAGCAGTGCTCGCTCCACATAACGGAGTAGATGCCCAGCTCAGTGAGCGAGGGAACGCGGTCAAGGGCGGAGAGGATGCGCGCGTACTCGTCCGGCGTGATGCTGTGCAGCACGAGCATTTCGGGGGTGACGGCGGCGGGCGCGGGGGCAGATTGCACGGCGGCGTCCTGGCTCGGATCCTGACCGGGAAAAGGGGACGTTGTCATCACGTTCACAACTTATTGTCGCATGTTTGTAACGTGGAACGCCGGGACTGGATGGTGTTTGACGGGAATGAAGGAGAGAGGAGACGATGACGATTGCGCCGAAGCTATGAGATACTGTCGGCGTAAGCTCACCTATGCCGGGATGGCGGAACTGGCAGACGCAGCGGACTCAAAATCGTCCAGGACAGCGTCATGAAGCCACTCAAATCATTCAAAATAAGCAGCTTATGCTTAATGCAGCAGGACGGCTTCCATTGCACAACTCTTTCACACTTTTGTAGTATTTTGATGTCGGGAGGTGCTCTCGCATGTCCGAACATCACACCATCCTCGGTGGCAAAGTTCACGTCTACAAACGTCCAAACAGTTCTAGCTGGCAATGCGCGACCTACCTGGCCGGTAAGAA
>JANYDG010000096.1 GCA_025359885.1 Acidobacteriota bacterium | reverse complement strand
GCCTCACGAAAGGTCACCCAGCAGCCCGGCCTCTACTTCGCGCTCATCCTGCTGCTCCAGTCCGGCCTCTTCGGCACCTTTACCGCGCTCAACTTCTTCCACTGGTTCCTCTTCTGGGAGCTCTCCCTCATCCCCGCCTTCTTCCTCATCAAGCTCTGGGGAGCAGAAGGCCGAGGCCCCGCCGCTACCCAGTTCTTCGTCTACACCATGGTCGGCTCGGTCGCGCTCCTGCTCGCCTTCCTCGCCCTCTTCATCGCTACCGGCAGCATGGACTTTGAAACCCTCGCCCGCCAGGCCTCCTACGGCATGCTCGCTCCGGCGATACAGGCCCACTTCGGCCCCATCAGCCTCTGGCTGGCCCTGGGAGTTCTGCTTGGCTTCGCCGTCAAGGTCCCGCTCATGCCCTTCCACACCTGGCTTCCCGCGACCTACTCCAAAGCCCCAACACCCGTCACCATGCTGCTCACCGGAGCCATGTCGAAAATGGGCGTCTACGGCCTCCTCCGACTCGCCCTTCCCATCTTCGGCCACGAACTCGCCCAGGTCCGAACCCCGCTCCTCATCCTCGCCACCCTCACCGTCGTCGCCGGAGCCTGGGCCGCCGTCGTGCAAACCGACCTGAAGCGCATCTTTGCCTACTCCTCCATCAACCACCTCGGCTACTGCCTGCTCGCCATCTTCGCCATCGCCCTGCCCACCGGAAGCGACACCGCAGTCCAGCTCAGTCAGACAGCAGCCCTCGACGGCGTCATCCTGCAGATGTTCAACCACGGCCTCACCGCCGCCGCCATCTTCTGGTTCCTGTCCATGCTGGAAAGCCGCTCCGATCAAAACCTCGCAATCGACAACTTCGGCGGTCTCCGCAAGCCCGCCCCCATCTTCTGCGGATTGATGGGCATCGCCCTCTTCTCCTCGCTCGGCCTCCCCGGCTTGAACGGCTTCGTCAGCGAATTCCTCATCTTCCGCGGAGTCTGGGCGCTCGCCTGGCTCCCCGCGACTGTCTCGGTCCTCGGCCTGCTCATCACCGCCGCCGTCATTCTCACCGTGATCCAGCGCGTCTTTTCCGGGCCGCTTCCTGAGAAATGGAAGACCTTCCCCGACCTTACCTCCGGCGAAATCCTCGTCATGGCCCCCATCCTGCTCCTCATGCTCATCCTCGGACTCGTTCCACAACTCGTGCTGGGCACGGTCAACTCAACCGTGATGCACCTACTCGCGGGGTGGAGATACTGATGCTCGCCTACACCATCTACCTCTCCTTCGCCGGCGCACTCCTTCTGGCTCTGTTGCCCAAAGCCTCAGGCGCAGCCGCGCGCGCCATCGCGCTCATTACCGCCCTCGCCGGCCTCGCCGTAGCGCTCGCCGGATTCATCGCCGCGGCAGGGCAGGGAAGCGTCCTCATCAGCGACCTCCCCTGGGTTCCCGCCATGGGCATTCACTACACCCTCGCCGCCGACGGCATCAGCCGCGTTCTCGTCCTGCTCACCGGCCTCGCCGCCGTCGCTGGCATCCTCTTCTCCTGGTACATCGGCGACAAGGATGGCGACCGCGCCAACGAGTTCTTCGCCTTCTTCCTCGCCCTCATCGGCGGCGTCTACGGCGTCTTCCTCTCCGTCGATCTCTTCCTCCTCTTCGTCTTCTACGAAATTGCCATCGTCCCCAAGTACTTCCTCATCGCCATCTGGGGCTCCACCCGCCGCGAATACGGAGCGATGAAGCTCGCCCTCTACTCCTTCGCCGGCTCCGCCATGGTCCTCATCGGCCTGCTCGCCGCCTACGCCACGGCCGGTAGCCACACCATGAACCTGCAAGAACTCGCCCACTACAACTTCCCCATCAGCTTCCAGATGTGGGCCTTCCCACTCGTCTTCACCGGCTTCGCCATCCTCGCCGGCATGTGGCCCTTCCACACCTGGGCGCCCACCGGCCACGTCGCCGCACCCACCGCCGCCTCCATGCTCCTCGCCGGCGTCGTCATGAAGCTCGGCGCCTACGGCTGCCTCCGCGTCGCCATGACCCTCTTCCCCCACGGCCTCGATCCCTGGGGATGGTCCTTCCTCGGCATCGACTCCTGGCGCACCGTCTTCGCCCTCTTCGCCGTCATCGGCATCGTCTACGGGGCCGTAGTCGCCCTCGTCCAGAACGACTTCAAATTCGTCATCGGCTACTCCAGCGTCAGCCACATGGGCCTCGTCCTCCTCGGCCTGCTCACCCTCACCCAGATCGGAATCGACGGCGCAGTCCTGCAAATGTTTTCCCACGGAGTTCTCGCTGGCCTCCTCTTCGCCACTGTCGGCCGCATCGTCTACGAGCGCACCCACACCCGCGACCTCGGCGTCCTGAGCAATCTCCAACTCAGCAAGGCCATGCCCTTCGCCGCATGGCTCTTCGTCATCGCTGGCATGGCCTCCATGGGATTACCCGGCTTCAGCGGATTCGTCGCCGAAGTCCAGGTCCTCGTCGGCGCATGGCAGGCCTTCCCCTGGTTCGCCGGGGTCGCTGGCATCGGCATCGTCGTCGGCGTCGCCTATACCTGGAGAGCCATGCAGCGTGCCTTCTTCAGCGACAACCCAGCCGTTGACGCTTCTGGAGCCGCCATCCCCATCCCCCAATACGAGCCCGTCACCTGGGCTGAAAAAGCCGGAGTCTTCCTCCTCGCCGGAACCAGCCTCCTCATCGGCCTCTACCCCCGCCTGCTCCTCGACCAGATCGTTCCCGCCGTCCAGGCCCTCCCTCACGCCATCCTGACGGGAGGCCGCTAATGAACGCCATCAACTACGCCAGCCTCTTCCAGCTCACCCTCCCCGAGACCATTCTCGAAGTCGTCTCGCTCCTCATCCTCGTTGTCGATCTCGGCTTTCTACGTAAGAGCACCCAGGCCACCCGCATGACCGCCGCCTGCCTTCTCGCGGTCCTCGGCTCCCTCGCCGCCGCCGTCTGCCTCGCCTGCTGCCCCCAATTCACCCAGGCTTCCGCAGCCCTCGTCTCCACGCCCCTCGTCGTCGCCGCGCAAATCGGCATCCTCCTCCTCACCGCGCTCGTCCTCCTGCTCAGCTTCAAGGCCCGCTTCTCCCGCAACCCCGGCGAATTCGTCACCATCGTCCTGCTCGCTACCACCGGCATGATGCTCGTCACCGCCGCCCGCGATCTGCTGCTCATCTTCATCGCCCTTGAACTCCTCAGCCTCTCCCTCTACATCCTCACCGCCTTCAGCAAAAGCTCTGCCCGGTCCGCCGAAGCCGCCCTCAAGTACTACCTCTTTGGCGGCATGTCCGCCGCCCTCATGCTTTTCGGATTCACCTACCTCTACGGCCTCACCGGCTCCACCAACCTTGCTGAAATCGCCGCCTCGCTCGCCACCCAGGGCGTCACTCCGCTGCTCGTCGTAGCCCTCGTCATGGTCGCCGCAGGCCTCGGCTTTAAAGTTGCTGCCGTGCCTTTCCACCTCTGGGCACCAGACACCTATCAGGGAGCGCCCGCGCCCGTCACCGCCCTCATCGCCTCCGGCTCCAAGGTCGCCAGCTTCGCCGTCCTGGTCTCAGTCACCGCCGCCGTCACCACGGCTGTCGTCCCCGCCGCATCCTCCTCGCAAGGCGCTTCCTGGACTGTTCTCCTGCTCACCATGGCCGCAGCCTCCATCCTGCTCGGCAACCTCGCCGCCCTCGTCCAGACCAGCGTCCGCCGCCTCCTCGCCTACTCCGCCATCGCCCACGCCGGATACATGCTGCTCGGCATCGCCGCCAACACCCCGCAATCCGGCGCAGCCGTCCTCTACTACGCCCTCACCTACGCCCTCACCACCATCGGAGCTTTCGGCGTCATCGCCATCGTCGAGCGCGCCACGGAGTCTGACAATCTTGACGCCTTCGCCGGACTCAGCCGCCGCAACCCGCTCCTCGCCGGCACCATGCTCGTCTTCCTCCTCTCCCTCGCCGGAATCCCCCCGCTCGTAGGCTTCTGGGCCAAGTTCAACCTCTTCAGCGCCGTCCTCCGCGCCCCGTCCACCTCCCACTGGGGCCTCGGATTCGTCGCCGCAGCCCTCGCCGCCAGCGCCGTCTCCCTCTACTACTACCTGCAAGTCCTCAAACGCATCTACGTCCTCAAACCCACAAACGATGAGCCGTTCGAAATCTCCCCCCTCGAACTCGCCACCCTCGTCCTCATCGCCCTGGCAGTAGTAGCCCTCGGCCTCTTCCCCAGCGCCCTCTCCAACTGGATTCCGCTCGGTAACATCTGATTGAGTCCGCATTGAGTCCGCATTGAGTCCGCTTTGAGTCCGCATTGAGTCCGCATTGAGTCCGCTTTGTGAAAGGGCATGGCTTCAGCCGTGCCGCAAACGCCACTCAAACTTCCCAACGAGGAGCCTCGATGGCTCCGAGCGTCTTTTCTTCGCCGGCATTTTGTCAACTGACCATAAGAGCATTTATAGGTAGGGACATAATTGAACTACCGTGATGGGAGGAGAATCCTGTGAAGCCAACCTATTTTTTGATCTTGGCTCTCTTCGCCATTGGAGGGACATCATGCAATGCTCAGACATTGCATGTCAGATTGCTGAATGGAAAAACAGGAAAACCTCTCCCAAATGCATATGTCAATGTCTGGGTTGGCGATCAGCGAAAGGATGCCGTTCCCATTGTTATTGACTCCAATGGGGAGGCCAGTCTAAGCCTCACAAACAGCGCCTCAGATCCACAACTACAAGCGGAATCAGTCCACTCGCCAACTTTCCTTTACTCTCCGGAAATAAGAGTTCAGGTAGGCTTCGTGCTTTGCCAAGTCACGCGACAGAAATACTCATGGCTTCATATCACGCCTTATTCAACCACTGACTGGGTGCGCACCGGCCTTGTGACCTCAAATGCTTGCGGCAAGTCAGCAACGAAGCCCGAACCCGGAGTGCTCACAATCTTTGCCCGGCCATTGAGCTTTTGGGAGACGCTAAGTCAATGATTCGGTCCGACGAGTCGTTGAATGTTTTGGAAAGTTCAGTGCACATAAGTCGGCATATGAAAAATGACAGCCGATTCGAAGTCATAACGCTCGCGGGTCGAGATTTTTAATCACGTCTACCCTCACCCCGCCCCCGCAGCACAGCACAAACCAAAGCACAAACCATCCCGCCAATCTTAAACGTCGCCGCAGACTCCGCACCCCTAACCAGTAACTCCACCGCCACCTTCCGCAGTAACTGCCACGCCCCCACCAGAAGGCTCCTTGAGATCAGATTGCAAATTCGCCGTCCCGACTCACCGCGCAGACTGAATCGCCTCAATCCCGCTTGGCATTCCACTCCCGCAACAACTCCGCCTCCCGCAACCGGTACGGCTTCCCATCCGCATAAAATACATCGTGAAACCACAGCGTCGGTGGCGCCAGCACATACGGCCTTTCCCACGAATCCCACGGCATATTTGTCTGGCTCTTCCCCACCACCAGCCCCCAGTTGATCGCCCCCACGTGGTGCTTGTAGGCAATCGGCAAAATCGTGTCAAACGTGCTGCCCGCCCCCCGCGCCATGTACTCCGTGCACAGCAGCGGCCGGTCCAGCTTCTCCAATTGCACAATCTTGCTCTCAAACTCCTCCGGCCAGCCGTAGTTGTGAAAGCTGATAATGTCTGACTCCGTCACTTGAATCCGCCCCACCGGATTCATCGTCTCCACGCTCGTCCAATCCCCCTGCCAGATCCCGCTCGTCACAGGCTGCGTCGGATTCGCCGCCCGCGCCCACGCAAACACCTTCGGCAGCAGCTCCGCCACCCGCGCCGCTTTATTCGGAGGATCCTCGCGGTGGTACTGCCCTCCATTCGTGTTGTCCGGCTCATTCCACAGGTCCCACGCCAGAATGCGGTCATCCTTGGCAAACGCGCCCATCACGCCCTTGATGTACCCCTCAAATCGCGGCTCCTCCGCCGGGTCCATCAGCGCCACTTTCCCAGGGCTCTGCACCCAACCCGAGTTGTGCACCCCCGGAATCGGCGGATGCTGCGGCCCCAGCACCGGGTACGGGTCCCAGCAGGAATCAAAAAACACCAGCACCGGGCGAATATGATGTTTCGCCGCAATCGCCAAAAACTGGTCGATGCGCTTCGTGAAGCCCGGCGCATCCTGCTTCCACAGCAGGTCATGCAAAAAGACGCGCATCGTCTTCATCCCAACGCCCTCGGCATAGCCCAGTTCGCGGTCAATCGTCACCGGGTCAAAGGTCTCCGGCTGCCACATCTCCAGTTGATTGATCGCATTTGAAGGCAGAAAATTCCCGCCCGTCGCCCACGGCTGATGCCCAGCCCACGCCTTCGCCTCCGCCTCAGTCCAGCGTTCCCGCGCCTCGGCCGAATGCAGCGCACAAAAAGAAAATGCCAAAGCAATGACAACAAAGATTTTGCGCTTATCAAACCAACGATTCATCTGAATCTCTCTCCGCGTCCGGCACAGTTCGCCCGCACCAACTCCGCGGAGAATACCATAGCCAACCGCGCCCACGATTGATTAGGATGACGAGGCCCATGTCCCAGGAAATTCTTGCCCCGCGAGCACCGCTCACCGTCGATGCCCACCAGCATTTCTGGTCCTACACGCCTGCCGACTTCGGCTGGATCAGCGACCCCATGGCCGCCATCCGCCGCGACTTTTCGCCCGCGGATCTCGCACCCCTGCTCCTGCAAACCGGCATCGACCGCACCGTCGCCGTCCAGGCCCGCCAATCCATCGAAGAAACCAACTGGCTCCTCTCCCTCGCCAATGAAAATGATTGGATCGCAGGCGTCGTAGGCTGGCTCCCCCTCGCCGACCCCGCCATCCAATCCTTCCTCGACGAAGCCGCCGCCAATCCCAGGCTCAAAGGCCTCCGCCACATCCTCCAGGCCGAGCCCGACGCCTACATGCTCCGCGAAGACTTCAACGCCGGCGTCAGCCTCCTCCGTCACCATGGCCTCACCTACGACCTGCTCGTTCTTGAGCACCAGCTCCCCGCCGCCATCCAGTTCGTTGACCGCCACCCGTCGCAGCCCTTCGTCCTCGACCACCTCGCCAAGCCCCTCATCGCCGCAGGCACCCTCGAACCCTGGCGCGCCAACCTCCGCGAACTCGCCCGCCGCCCCCACGTCTCCTGCAAGCTCTCCGGCCTGGTCACCGAGGCCAGTTTCCACGCCTGGGCCCCCGCTGACCTCCGCCCTTACATCGAGTCCGCCCTCGAAGCCTTCGGCCCAGCTCGCCTCCTCTTCGGCTCTGACTGGCCCGTCTGCACCGTCGCCGCAACATACCCCCGCTGGGTCCAGGTCATCCACCAATTCATCGCCGAACTAAGCCCCCACGAGCAGCAGGCAATCCTCGGTGGAAACGCCGCCAGCTTTTACAACCTGAACGATTGAGCCACGCAATACCCAATCATTTTCTGAGGTCCCAAACGGCATGCAAACATCTGTCCCCGCTACCAGCACCGGCAACAAGTCCCATCAGCCGCTCGTCCCCGTCGGCCGCATGCTCCCCTTCGTCCTCATCACCGCGCTCTTCTTTCTCTGGGGAGTCCCCAACAATCTCAACGACATCCTCATCCGCCAGTTCATGAAGTCGTTTGAAATCAGTCGCCTCCAGGCCGGCCTCGTCCAATCCGCCTTCTACCTCGGCTACTTCCTGCTCGCCATCCCCGCCGGCCAGCTCATGCGCCGCGCCGGTTACAAAGCCGGCATCCTCACCGGCCTCTGCCTCTACGGCGTCGGATGCTTCCTCTTCTGGCCAGCCGCCATCGTCGGCCAGTACTGGTTCTTCCTCACCGCGCTCTTCGTCATCGCCAGCGGCCTCGCCTTCCTCGAAACAGCCGCCAGCCCGTTCATCGTCCAGCTGGGCGACCCCGAAACCTCCGAGCAGCGCCTCAACTTCGCCCAGTCCTTCAACCCCCTCGGCAGCATCTCCGCTGTGCTCGTCGGCAGCCGCTTCATCTTCTCGGGCATTGAACTCAAACCTGCCCAGGTCGCCGCCCTCCAGGCCCAGCATCAGTATCAGGACTACCTTCGCTCAGAAACCCTGCGCGTCATCGTGCCCTACCTCGTCCTGGGTGCTGTCGTCCTCCTCTGGGCCATCCTCATCGCGCGCACGCCCTTTCCCCACACCGGCCTTGACTACTCCCGTGCCACTCTGGAAAAAGACCACTCCCGCCCCGTCTGGCAGCGGCGTCACTTCGTCTGGTCGGTCCTCGCACAGTTCCTCTACGTCGGCGCGCAAGTCGGCGCGTGGAGCTACCTCATCTCCTACGTCCAAACCTACACCGGCATCGCCGAGCGAAGCGCAAGCCTCTGGCTCACCGGAGCTCTCGCCGTCTTCACCGCCGGGCGATTCGTCTCCACTGCCCTGTTGCGTTTCTTCCCCGCCCATTTGCTCCTCGGCGCATTCGCGGTCCTCAACGCCGGTCTCGCTACCGCTGCGGCTCTGCGCCCCGGCTGGTTCGGCGTCGGATGCCTACTGACCATGTGTTTCTTCATGTCCATGATGTTTCCCACCATCTTTGCCCTCGGCATCAAAGGGCTCGGCACCCATACCAAAACCGGTGGCTCGCTGCTGGTCATGTCCATCATTGGCGGCGCTGCGCTCACCCCACTCATGGGCAAGCTCGCAGATAGCTCCGGCCTCGGCATGGCCTACACCGTTCCCGCAGTCTGCTTTGTCGGGATAGCCTTTTACGCCTTCATGCGCTCTCAGCCCCGCCCCGGCGACGCTGACGCGTAATCATTCCCAATGAATTGTCATTCTGAGCGGAACGAAGAACCTGCTTCTCTTCCGCTCAGCACTCAACCCGGCGCTCTAAGCCGCAGTCCACCCGCCATCAAGCGTCATCAACGACCCGCTGATAAACCCAGCCTCCGGCGAAGCCAGGTACCGCACCATCGATGCAACCTCGTGTGCCTGCCCCAGTCGGCCCATCGGTTGCCGAGCCTTCAGCTCTTCGCGAATCTTTTCCTTCTCATGCGCGTGGTATTTGTCCAGGTAGCCCTCCACAAACGGAGTCTCCACCGTCCCAGGACAAATCGCGTTCACCCGCAGCTCCTTCGCATACTCCACCGCCAACTGCCGCGTCATCGCCAGCACCGCACCCTTGCTCGTGCAGTAGGCAAACCGCTGTCGAATCCCGATCATCCCGGCCACCGAACCGATATTCACAATGCAGCCCTTGGCCGGGCTTGCAAGCAGCAGTGGCAGCAGCCGCTGTGTCACCAGAAAAACTGATTTCACGTTCACATTCATCAGCCGGTCAAAGTCCTCAGCCTGCGTCGTCAACACGTTCCCCACATGGCCAATCCCGGCGTTGTTCACCAGAATGTCCAACTGCGGCAACTGCTTTGCCGCCGCGTCGATCGACTCCGCTGCGGTCACGTCCATCCGCACCGCCCGCGCGCCGGTCAGCGTCGCTGCCAGCGCTTCAGCAGCCGCCAGGTTGATGTCCGCAATCCACACCAACGCCCCAGCCCGCGCCAATTCCTTTGCCGTCGCCTCGCCAATGCCGCTCGCTCCGCCCGTCACCAGGGCATGCAGCCCGTCCAGCCGAAACGCCCCGTCCTTTGCTTCGTCCGTCATCGCAATTGCCTTCCGTCACTCAGCTATTTTCCAGAAAAGCTTCGATCTTGTGGCTGCCGTCCCGCTGCTTCACCAGCATCTGCACCTTGCCCTCAGCCGCGTCCAACTCCTGCTTGCACGTTGCCGAAAGCCCCACGCCCTCTTCAAAAAGCTTCAGAGACTCCTCCAGCGGCAGGTCGCCCTCTTCCAGTTGCGTCACAATTGTTTCCAGCTTCTTCAGCGAATCTTCGAAATTTGCCATGCCGTCCCACCACTCCTCGATTCCCAATCTCTACGAACGAACCGGCTCCGCACTCTCCGGCAGCACCGAAGCAATCACTTCCGCAGCCAGCGCATAGCGCCCAAACGGCGCGCTTACCTGCACTCCCTGCACCATCGGTTGCGCTTCGTGCAGCATCTCTCGCGCAATATCCACGCCCTCACGCCGCGCCGCTTCAGGCGTCTCCGCCTGCGCCATCCGCAGCATCACCGCCTCCGGCATCGAAACCCGCAAGTCATTCTTCATGAACTCCGCATTCCGCAGACTCGTCAGCGGCCAGATGCCCGCAATCACCGGGATGCGAAACTCCTCGATCCGCCGCAAAAAGCTCTCCAGCAGCCGCATGTCAAACACCGGCTGCGTAATCGCGTATTCCGCACCGGCTTCCACTTTCCACGCAAACCGCCGCAGCTCCTGTTCAATATCCGGGACTCCCGGATTCGCCGCCACCCCAATCGTAAAGTTCGTCGAGGCCCCAATCGAATTCGACCCGATATCCAGCCCATGATTCAGCCGCCGAACTATATTCACCAGCCCAATCGCGTCCACATCAAACACCGCCGTCGCGTCAGGATAATTCCCCAGCTTTGGCGGGTCACCCGTCAGGCAAAGAATATTGTGCAGCCCGATCGATGAAGCCCCCAGCAGGTCCGATTGAATGCTCAGCACATTCCTGTCACGACAGGTGTAGTGCAGCACCGTCTCAATGCCCGTATGTTGTTGAATCTGAATACACAAGCTCTGTGCGCTCATCCGCGCCGAGGCCCGCGGCGAATCCGGCACATTGATCGCATGCACCCCCAGGGATGCCAGCAGCCTCGCCCCCTCAATCTCCTTGCTGCAATCAATCCCCCGTGGCGGCACAATCTCCACCAGCGAAACAAAAGTCCCCGCCGCCAGCAGAGCCCCAATCCGCGATCGCTCCCCCAACGGAGCCGGCGGTATCTCCTTTGACAACTCCGCAGCCACCGCCTTGGTGCGCACCTCGGCTCCTGCAGACGAAAGCGCTTCATTTCTTGTCTGCGCCTCAATCGCCCGCATCGCCGACTTCATCGCGCGAATGTGGTTCGGCGTCGTCCCGCAGCACCCACCCACAAACTGCGCCCCCGCCTTGATTGCCTTCCGCGCAAAGCTGGCCATGTACTCCGGCGAACAGAGATAAATATTCCGCCCTTCCACAGCCCGCGGCATCCCCGCATTGGGCATCGCCACCAGCGGCAGTTGAGTCGCCCCCCGCATCGCTTCAATCGCCGTCAGCACCGTCGATGGCCCGGTCGAGCAGTTGATGCCAATCACGTCCGCACCCCACTCCGTAAGCAGCGCCGCCGCCTGCTCTGGCGAAGATCCATCCAGGCAGTTGCCATCATCATCCACCGTCACCATCACAAATACCGGCAGACGCAAATTGGTCATCTGCGCCGTCTCCTTCGCCGCCAGCAATGCCTCGCGCGCCTCGTTCAGCGCCGGCATCGTCTCAATCATCAGCAGGTCCACCCCCGCCTCGGCCAGCGCCGTCATCTGCTCTGCAAAGGCCGCCCGCGCCTCCTCCAGGCCCACCTTGCCCAATGGCTCCAGCCGCACGCCCAGCGGGCCAATCGACCCCGCCACCCGCGCCTCACCCGCCTGCTTGTCCAACAGGTGCTCAACCGCCTCGCGTGCAATCCGCACCCCGGCCGCATTGATCTCGGCCGTGCGGCCCGCCAGACCATGCCGCGCCAACCGGAAACGATTCGCTCCAAACGTGTTCGTCTCCAGTATCTCCGCCCCGCTCTGCAAATACTCCTCATGCACCGCCAGAATCAGCGCCGGGTCCGAAAGATTCAACTCGTCATAGCAGCGATTGATAAACACGCCGCGGCCATACAACACCGTCCCCATCGCCCCATCGCAGAGCACAGGTCGGTCAGCAAACATTTCTTTCAGTGGGTGCACAAGGCCTTTCCCGTCAATCGAAGTAAACCCAATGCTATCGCGTTTCAGTGCACCTGTCCCCGCCGCAATACACCCCATCCCTTGCTTCCCCCCGGCATCCTCCCGCGTCCAATCCAGAGCCTTCCCATCTTGGCCCGGATGGCTACCGCCCCGCTTTGTTATACTTTGCCTGTCAGCTTGTTGAATCAGAGGTATAGGATTTTGAAGAAGAGAAGTCTCGTTTTTTCCGCCCTGGCGGCACTTGTGACCGCAGGCATCCTGGCGGGTTGCGGGAATAACTACTATTTCGCTGGCCGTGTTCTACCGCCCAGCGCGCTTGCAAACCGCGTCCTCATCGCCGTTCAAAATCCCAGCCCGTCGACCCGAGGCTTCCTCCAGTTCGTCGATGGCTTCTACGACATTCGGCAGAACTACAAAGACACCATCCCCTCCTTCAGCATCAGCGGCTACAGCGGAGCGCTCCCGGTCACCATCCAGAATCTTCCTGAAGAGCAGTTGGGTGTCGTCTACGGCGCCGGAGACGGCAGCTTTACCCTCATCGACTACAACAAGGAAAACGCGCGGGGGGCCGCCGCAAGTATCGGTACCCCTTCCTCCAGCATCTTCATGTCGCGAAACCAGGCATGGGTCGTTGCTGCAACCCAACTCACCCGCACCATCACCATCTTTGATAAATCGGCCAACCGGAACTACAGCCTCGGCCTTCCCGGCGTCAACAGGGTTTCCATCAACCCCGGCGGCTCAGTCATTTTCGCCTTCGTTGAAAATTCCAACCTGGTCTACTATCCCCGCAAGCTCCAGGCTTCTGAAATCACCCAGTACAGCGGGGGCCCGGCGCACTGGCCCGTGAACGCAGTCGATTGCGAACCGCAAAACCTGCCCGGTATGTGCCTCTTCCAGATCGGCGACTCCAGCGGCAAGGCCTACACCTATTTCGATCGGCCCACCAAGGCCATGTTCTCGTCAGACGGCAGCCAGGCCTACATTCTCAACTGCGGTCCAGAGTGTGGCGGCACCAGCTCCGGCGTCACCGTACTGCCTACCGCCCCGTTTATCATCTACAGCGGTCAGCAATCCGGTTCCGTCCCCGCCGCTCCCACCACGATTCCCATCCCCGGTGGTGCCAGCAATGCGTTGCTCAGCAGCCAGACCCTCTACGTCACCGGGGAGCAGCTGCAACCGGATGGCCTCTTCTCCGGCAACCTTACCGTCGTGAACCTGGCCAATAATGCCGCCGGAAGTCCCATCTCCATCAGTGATTCAGCGCCCGGTCAACGCACCCGCATGATCATGGCTGATGACAATACCCTCTGGATTGGCGGCATCCGCTGCACCCAGGGCGAGCGCTTCGCCACCGGCCAGCCCTTCGGCTGCCTCACCATGTTCAATACCGCCACCAACTCCGTGTCCATGATTCTGCCATTTCAGGGTGATCTCACCGGCATCGCCTCCCTCACCGGCCTGCACAAGATCTATATCGCCGAGGGAGGCCAGGTCTACATCTACTCCACCAAAGACGGTCACGCCATTAACAATTTCTACGTCACCGTTACCGGAACCGCCTACGACGTCGCCTACATGGATGCCATCACAGACGCAAACAACACCGTCTACTAAGGTCCTGATTCGTTGATTTCATCGAACCAAGAATTATCATCCTGAGCGGAGTTTGGCGCGTTCTTTGCGACCAACAGAGTCGAAGGACCTGCTTTTGTACCGCCGGGTCCCCCACCCTTGCCGGGTTCTTGTTTTTCCGGCAAGGATGAGATCCATAGGTTCACTCATGACAACCCCTCCCAACCCCACCGACATTCTCGACATCCTCGCCATCGCCGCCCACCGCGATGACGTAGAACAAACCTGCGGCGGAACCCTCCTCCGCAGCGCCGCCCGAGGTCTTCGCACCGGCATCCTCGACCTCACCCAGGGTGAATCCGGCACTCGCGGCTCCGCTGCCGAGCGCGCCGCTGAAGCTGACTCCGCCGCCCGCCTCCTCGGCGTCACCTATCGCCAGGCGCTCGACCTCCCCGACGGCGCCGTCGCCAACACCCTCGAAAACCGCCTCAAAGTCGCCCGCGTTCTGCGACAGCTCTGCCCGCGCGTCGTCATCCTTCCTTACTGGGAGGCGCGCCACCCCGACCACGCCACCTGCTCAACCCTCGGCTATGAAGCCTGCTTCCTCGCCGGCCTCTCCCGCCTCCACGGCCAGGGCGTCGAAGAGCTCCCGCCTCATCGTCCCTTCAAAATCATCTACGCCAGCCTCTACGCCGACGTCCGCCCCAGCTTCATCGTCGATATCACCCCCTATATCGAGCAGCGCCACGCCTCGCTCATGGCCTACCAATCCCAATACGCCAACCAACCCCAGGGCAATGCGCTCTTCGTCCCTGAAGAAGAAATCCGCGAGCGCACCTTCGCCGAAGCCCGCCACTACGGCCTCCTCGCCGGCGTCAAGTACGGCGAACCCTTCGTCCAGCGTGAAGTCGGCCTCGTCGACGACCTCACCCTCATCCCTGTCCAATCGATCTGAGCAACTCTGTTGATAATTCACTTAGCTGCCGCAGAATGATCTATTGATTTTCCTCCACGGAGGCGCTGCAGCCTTCAGCAAAGGACGGAGAATTTGAATTGTCTCCAGCCACCTCGCAATCATCCTTGTTATCGATACCTTCCTCTTCGGCCCAATCGTATCCTGCTTGGTGTCCTTCTCCCCATCCGCCTGAGGTAGTGGAAGCTGAATCGTCTTCGGATTCGGTCGAAGAAGTAGAAGTAACCGAATCAGTCATAGGAGCTGACGAGCTGGAAGACGGCGTGGGATTGCGAAATGCAAAATACAGGGCCAGCCCAACTATAAGAATTACAACCAGTTTTCCCATTATGGATTCCTTTTGAAGATGTTCTCAAGTGGCATTGCAATGCGCAAGAAAAAAACCGCCCGATGATTTGAGCGGTTGTGGTAAACAGGGAGCAGAACTTATCTGGGAAGGATGACTACAACAGTCTGCTGGCTGGTTTTAATGGTAATCGTGAAAGTTGCGGTCTGGATGCTGACGGTTACGCTGCGCATACTCAAATTAGTCCTTCTTCCCAGCAACATGCTCTCGCAGGTCGTCCTGAATGTCAGGCTTTGACCGGCTCTCGAAGTTGGAAAATCCGCAACCATCTTGCTTCGGATAACTGCGATGCAAAATCCTTCTCTGCGCAGAAAATAGAATAAATTTGTCTTATGCTCCTCCTTCTTGTTGAATCGAAGTAGGAGCTGTCATGACCCAGACAGTGAATCAGACCCCACGTCAGACCTGGAATCCCGCAGCCTACGCCGAAAACGCCAGCTTCGTCCCCGCTCTCGGTGCCGGCGTCCTCGAGTGGCTCGCACCCCAGCCCGGCGAACAGATTCTCGACCTCGGCTGCGGCGACGGCCAGCTGACCGCCCGCATCGCCGCCTCTGGTGCCCAGGTCCTCGGCATTGACGCCTCCCCGCAGATGGTTGAGGCGGCCCGCGCCCGCGGACTTGACGCCCGCGTCTGCAACGCCGAATCGCTCCCCTTCGACCGCGACTTCGACGCCGTCTTCTCCAACGCCGCCCTCCATTGGGTCCGCAACCAGGACGCCATGCTCGCCGGCGTCCACCGCGCCCTCCGTCCCGGCGGACGCTTCATCGCCGAAATGGGTGGCCACGGCAATATCGCCGCCATCGAAGTCGCCCTCACGGCCGTGCTTTCCCGCCACGACCTCGCCCCAGCCCTCCCTGATTCCCAGCGCAACTACTTTCCCACCCCCGCCGCCTACCGCACTCGCCTCGAATCCCACGGCTTCCAGGTCCACGCCATCCAACTCATCCCCCGCCCCACACCTCTGCCGCCTACTGGCATGACCGGCTGGCTTACCACCTTCCGCCATGGCGTTCTAGAAGCCATCCCCGCAGCCTTGCGCCCGCAAATCGTCGAAGAAACTGCAGCCCTCCTCGCCCCCGTCCTCCAGGACGAGCAAGGCAACTGGACCGCCGACTACGTCCGCCTCCGCTTCCTCGCCCGCGTAGAATGACCACGATGTCCTCCACCGCAAATCCCGGCTCTCTCGTTCCGGACTACCTGCTCGTGATGACCGCGACCATCCAGCCCGCCGCCAACGCCGGGGTCCGCCGCGCCGACCCCCGCCTCCGTCTCGAAGACTACAAACAAGCCCTCCGCTACTGGCTCCAATATCCCCACCCCGCCGCCGCCCGCATTCTCCTCCTCGAAAACTCCGGCGCCGAACTCGACGAACTCCACGCCATCGCCCGCGACCAGAACCCTCTCGCCAAGCCCGTAGAAATCCTCTCCGTCCCCGGCAATCAGATTCCACAGGGCTCCAACTACGGCTATACCGAGATGCAACTCCTCGACGAAGGTCTGGCCCAGAGCCAGTTACGGCTCCAGACCACCCACATGGTCAAGGTCACCGGCCGCCTCATCTTTCCCGCAATGGCCAAAGCGCTCGATCGCCTTCCCGGCCCCCCGGAGCTCATGGTCGAATGCCGCAAGCTCGGTTTCCCCCGCCACGGCTTCGATGCGAATACCCAGCTCTTCGTCTGCTCCCACACGTTCTACGACCGCGTTCTTCGCGACTCAAAGCGTGAGATGAATTCCACCACCATCCGCCTCCTCGAGCACCTCATCTTCCACAAAGTCATCCCCTTCAAAGGACAGCCTCATCACTACCTGCGCTTTCCAGTCAATGTGGAGCCCATCGGCTACTCCGGCTTCAAATCCATAAGCTACAACTCCCCCCAGGCCGCTTTCACCCGCACCATGCGCGCCGCCCTCCGCGTCCTCGCCCCAGGCTACTGGTATTGAATCCAGTTCAACATCCCCGCTAAAATGCGCAAATTCATCAAACGTTTGCACTTTCTTTGCCCCGCAGGGCTACTCTGAAGGTGCGCCAGCGTGCCGATCGTCTTTGCTCGCATAGACCTGTGCATCTGCCCGCTGGCATGACCGAGTAGACCCACACGATGATTGACCGAACGAGGACAGACCTCTTGAGCCAGACGATTTTTGTTTTAGAAGACGATACAGATATCTCCCGTCTCGTGCAGCATCATCTGGAGGCGGCCGGCTTTACCCCCCGCATCTTCCACACCCCGACCAACCTCATTCCCGACGCCGAGCGCCAGGCACCGGCGCTTTTCCTGCTCGACATCATGGTCCCCGGCGGAGACGGCCTCGATGTCTGCCGTCGATTGCGCAATCATCCCGCCCTCTCCACCATCCCCATCATCTTTCTCACCGCCCGTGCCGGTGAAAACGACCGCGTCCTCGGCCTCGAGCTCGGGGCGGACGACTACATCACCAAGCCCTTCGCCACCCGCGAACTGGTCGCCCGCGTCAAAGCCGTCCTGCGTCGCTTTGAGCGACCCTCCACCCCCACCGTGATCAGCTTTGAAGAAGTCATCATCGACGCCAACTCCATGCAGTTGCGCGTCCGCGGCGAGCTGACCACCACCACCGCCACCGAATTCCGCCTGCTCGACTACCTCGCCCGCCATCCCGGCCGCGTCTTCAGCCGCGACCACCTCCTCGATGCCGTCTGGGGCGATGCCCGGTTCGTCACCCCCCGCTCCGTCGACGTCTATGTGCGCCGCATCCGTGAGAAAATCGAGGTGGATGCGGAAAACCCCCGCTATCTCAAGACCGTTCGCGGTGCCGGATACCGCTTCGAAATCCCCAAAGGCGAGTAAATCAGTCAGGAAACCTGGGTGCCCCACCCTCGACACGCCTTCGTCTTTGCCTCCAGGGTGGGATGAGCAGATCTGTTCCACCCCGGAAGCCCAATCGACCTCCCCATGACGCGCAAAGTGTTCTATAAACTCCTCGGTCTCTTCACCCTCCTGCTGGTCTTCCACGCAGTCGTGATGGAGGCGTTCTTTCATCAAATCGTCGAAAATTCAGCCGTGCGCGCACTCCCCGTCCTCGGCCGCGAAGCTCTTCTTTCCGGCGGAGCAGCCCTGCTCGTCGCCCTCCCGCTCGCTGCCTGGTTCTCGCTCAGCATCTCGCGCCGCCTCCGACGCATGGTCAACTTTGCCCATCGCATCGCCGAGGGCGACCTCGACGCCCGCCTTGACGACCACCACCATGACGAAATCTCCACCATGGCCGTGGCCCTCAACACCACCGCCGCACGGCTCCAGCTCTCCTTCGCAGAAGTCGAAAGCCGCCGCAAAGAGCTCGCCACTCTGCTCGATTCCATGCAGGAGGCGGTCGTCGCCATCTCCCCCGAGGGCAACGTAAGCTGGTCCAACGCCGTCATGCAGCAGCTCGCCGGCACCCCAGTCCGCGAGGGCCGCCCGCTCGTCCACTCCCTTCGCGATCCCGACGTCCTCGCCTGCGCTGAGGTCGCCCTCCGCGACCATCAAGTGCGCTCAGGACGGGCCACCACCCTGCTCCCAGGGCGAGCCTTTGAAATCAACGCCGCACCCCTCCCCGGTGGAGGAGCCGTCGTCGTCCTCCATGACGTCAGCGGCGTCGAGGCCGCTGAGAAGTCGCGCCGCGACTTCATCGCAAACGTAAGCCACGAGCTGCGAACCCCCCTGACCTCCATCTCCGGCTACCTCGAAACACTCCTCGAAGACCCCAATCCCCGTCAGGAAAC
>JANYDG010000060.1 GCA_025359885.1 Acidobacteriota bacterium | reverse complement strand
GTCTTCGACGCCCCACTTGGGTTTGGGCGGGCTGATCTTTTTGAGCTTGAGGATAGAAGTGTACGTGGGCGTACCGCCCAACGTGCCGATAGACAGAATGGTTCCGAGGCCGATGATCGGCTGGGCGGTCTGCGTCATGGGATGGTTCCTTTCGAACGTAGCGGGTTAGCGGCGCGAGCGCCGGTTCACGGGTTGGAAGGTTGGCAAATGGGCGAAAAGGCGAGCTATGTGCCTGGGTAGAAGTGAATGAGGTAATCGGTCGTGGTGCGAAAGCTGCGACCGTCTTCTAAAAAGCCGTCGCTGGCGTTGGCTACGAAGATGCCCGCAACTTGTGTTCCGCCAGGCAATGCGCCGCGAAACTGGTCAAGCACCGCGCGGATGGCGGCCTGAACCGCCTTGGCGCTGGCGTAGCTGGCCCCGGTGGTACCGCCAGACCATGTGTCGACCTGCAACCGTATCTGCTCGATGCTGCGACCGCCCTCAAGGTAGTAGTCGGGCGTATTGGTGATAACTTGATAACTTGCGCATGGGTAAGTGGGGTTCTCTGGAATGACGACCGGGTAAAACCGCGCCCCGATGAGGCCCTGTACGGTTGCATCCTGCGCGACTCGCTGCTGAATACCCGGCTCGATCACGATGCCCCCTTGCTAGCCGCGCCCGACGCGCTTGAGTGTCTGCTTCCAGTACTCGTCGATCTGTTTGCCGAGCTGCTCAGCAATAGCCCTGTTTGCATCGCGCCAGTGCGCGTCAAAAGCAGGCCGCAGAAACGGCTTGGCGGCAACGTGGTTGACCACGTGGCCCCTGCCGCTCTTGAGGCTGCCGCCGCGCACCAGCTGGTAACCAAACTCAAGCCAGCGAACGACGTGAGCTGTGGCTTTGCTTGGGCCGATGAGCCAGCCGCGTTGCACACCCTTGAGCGCCTCGACGCGAATGTCTGCCTTGACGTAGCCGGATGGCAGTGAATTGCTTTTAGGGCCGCTCTGCTCGACCTTGGTGGGCGCGGCGTTGATGACAGCCACCTGCATGACGCTGGCACCCGCGCCGGTGGCGTTTTTGAGGAATTTGTTTTGCACCTCAAGCGGAAAGCGATCAAGCAACTGGGCAAAGCCCTCGAACTCGGAAACGTCAACCGATATCTCTTCAATCGCCATCATTCATTCCTCAACTGCTGCCGTTGATTTGTAGGCAGTTCAGCTCCATCAGCACCTCACGCGTACTAATGTCGTTGATGACCTCGACAACGTAGACATCGTTGCCGCTGAAGATGCGGTCGCCAACGTGCACGGTGATGCCGGGCGATGGGTAGCGCAGCGTGATCTTGTATTGCACGTCAGAGCTGAACTCGCCTGTCTGGTACATTTCACGGCCCGCGAGCAGTCGAATCTCAGCCCAGGTGGTGAGATAGACATTCCATGCCGTGAGTGGCTGGCCATAACCGTCCTGACTGACATTTTGCGTGGCGATCTGGATCTGGCTGTTGAGTCTGCCGGGGTCGATACCGGCCCAGGCAGACCGTTTTGAAACGTGCGGCCTATAGTCAATAGGCATGAGCTAAAACCTCAAATCGCGATGTGGATAGAGCATGGCCTTGACGCCTTTGGGCACCTGTTCGGTGTCGGGCAGACGGTTTTCGTACCAGTAGAGGGCGAGAGCCTTGATGGCCGTCTTGACGATCTCGGGAACATTGCCCCAGGTGATGGCGACATTGGCGACGGTGGTGCCCGCAGCGGTGGCCAGCGTGGCGTGACCGTTGGCATCGACCGAAGCAATGGAGGCCGTGAGCGTGCCCGCAACGCCGTTGACTGCTGGGCCAGCGCCGGGGATGGTAAGAATGGTGCCGACGTCGCGCTGCAGGAAATTGAAGGTACTCGCAATTACTGCCGAGGCCGCCGTCATGCCGACGGTGATGGGGCCGGAGCTACCGGTAACGTAGTCAACCTGTACGGCGTTGGTGGTGACCAGAGCGACGGGCCACATGGCTCCCGACTGAACATTGGGCGTGAGCCGCGCAGGCTGTGAGTCGAGGTCAACGAGGTAATCGACACCAGGCGTAAGCGTCTTTTGCGTGCCGTCGGCGGCGAGGTAGCGCAGAGCGACGATCTGGCGAACGATGGGGTAAGGCAACAGAATCGCGTAGCGGATACCGACCAGCACGGCATTGCTGCCGCTGACAAAAGGTGAGCTGACCTTTTGCCCAGCAAGTTTGAAATCGATATAACCGGGAAAGAAATCCATTTGCAGGCGTTGCGTGCGAAAGATGAAACGTCGTTCGCAGAAAATCTCTGACCACTCACGCGCCGCGGAGATGAGCGAGGTGAGCAGCGCATCGTCGGCGGTTGTGCTGACGCGGCCATAGGCCTTGATGTCGGCGAGCGACACAGGCTCAAGCGCGGGCTGAACGATGGTAAGCAGAGCCATGGCTATTTGCCTCGCGTCTTGGGCTTGAGGGTCGGTTGTGATGTTTCTTCGACGACGGGCGCGGCGATGCCAGAGGCTACCCAGGCTGCACCCAGGACATCGTCGACCTCGGCGATTTCGCCGAAGGAAAACGAAAACTCCGGTAGGTTGTAGCGCGGTTCGGCATGACCGGCTATCGATGTTCGCATGCAAATTTTCACGATGAACCGGCCTCGCAGGTAGATGAAAAAAGGGCTTATATACCTGAGTCCCTATTTGCCTTTGGGACGTTTGTCCAAGCTTTTTTCCGCGAGGACTTCGGCCAAATCGTCTACATGCAGGCAATCACACATGCAAGCGTAGTCATTCGCGTTTTGAATGACTGCAATATAGCCGTTGCAGTAGTCATTTCCCGGTGTTGCACTGTGAAGAACCCCAAAGGCCACAACCTTTCCGTCTTGGAGCTTCACAATTTTGTCGCCATTCTTTGCTTCCCGTCCGTTGCGAAAGTGCATTTCATTCTCCTTTGCTCCCAAGGGAGTCAAGTATGTAATTCCTAAGAAAAAGACCGGAAGCAGGCACGCCGCCACGAAACGGCGGTCTGCCTCCGGCAGAGGAAAAGCGGGCCCGAGCTCGATACGCCGAGCGCGGGGCTGGGGCTAGGTGGCGGAGTTTTGGAAAGCCGCGATGGGGTGCGTGCCGGCATCGATCAGGTTGCCATCAAACCGCAGGAAGGCCAGGAAGCCCATCTGCAGGTAGTCGGCGTAGCGCTCGGCCAGACGCATGATGGTCACACCGCCCGCAACACGCCGCAACTTGTACTTGCTAAGCGCGCCAAAGAGGATGGGATACGCGCTGGCGGCCATGCCTGGCATGTCCTGATTGATGGCGTAGGGTTTGTCAAGAATGGTTTCGGGGAAACCATTGCCGAAGCCCGCCGTGATACCCGGCTGCCAGAGAGGCCTATTCTGCGAATCCTTGAGCTTGCGCAGCACCTTGAGGGTGGAATCGGAAAACATCCACTTGCAGCTTGGGTCCTGACGATAGGCAGGGTCGACCAGGTGCAGGGTGTTGACCAGATCGTCATAAATGATCGACGTGGTCTCGCCAATAGCGCCCTGGACGGTGTTGCCTGCTGCGATGACGGCGGTCTGGATGCCCGTCGGCTCGTTTGTTCCACTACCGACCGTGCATTTGTTGTTGACCAGGCGACCGAGCCGCTCTCCGAGTTTGCGCGCGGTGTAGGAGTTCAGGTCGAAGTAGCTATCCTGCAGCAGTGCCAGGGGCACCAGCACTGAATCCGACGTCCCGATGTAGGCGGTGAAGGTGACTTGGGAAAAGCTGAAGTCGGTTTCAGTGAGCTGCGTGTTGACGCCCAGGATGCGACCCTTCTGCGCGGTGTCGTTGGTGGTAGGCCAGGGCAGCTGTGCACCGGTCTCCGTCGTGAACTCTTCGACGTTGCCGATGATGCCGCCATACCACTTCATGGCCTCTTCGAGCTGGTCGCTAAAGCCCTGCGGAATAAGGTAGCCGCCGCCGGTGGTGGTGATGGTCTGCGCGTTCTGGATGCCGTTGGCCGCGACGTAGCGGCTCTGCATGAGCTTCTGCTCCTCGGGCGACAGCGAACCGAGGCCGCCGCGCAGGTACTTGTCAAACGCCGCTGCGTGAGGCTTGTCTGCGGCGGCGCGAGCCGCTTTGGGATCGATGGTGAGGTTGGGATCGATGCGGTTGGCGGGGAAAGCGGCCAACTGCGAATCGATGGCGTCAGCCTTCTCGGCGCGCTCGATGCTGGCGCTGAGCTGGGTGTAATCCGTTTCGAGAACGTCAAACTTCTCGGCTTCGTCCGAACGCAGGCCACGATTATTGTCGTTTTTGGCCCCGTCCACAATGGCGCGCATCTGTGTTGCGAGACGCGCCTGCTTCTCACGCAAGTCCTTTGCGTAGATCATGGTATTCCTCGTTTGTGCTGGATTTGCGTGCCCGCCTGTCTCCCGAGAGCAGGTTGCATCGCTTGCCCACCGCCGTCGGCGGGGCCAATTGTGCGGCGGTGAGCTTACACTTGGGGGTTACAGCAAACGGAGACGCGCCTCGTATTGGGTAAGGTTGGTAGCGTTGTCCATCTCGTCGTCATCCTCGACGCCTTCACTGCCACAGTTGCAGCCGTCACAGCCGCACTCTGTCGATTCGCAGCCATTGCAGTCACAGTTGGCGCAGTCCGCATCCTGACACGGCCCGCACGGGCAGGTGCACGGGTCATCGCCGTCGGCGGTGTCGGCTTTGGGCTTGAGCGCGGCGGGTACATGCCGCATGTGAGCGAGGCTCTTGAACGTACGCGCGAGCGCCATGGATGCTTCGCTATCGGCATCGGCCTCGCCGACGGCAGTGCAGAAGCCCAACTCAAGCGCTTGCTCGCCGCCTAGCCAGGTCTCAGCATCCATCAGCGCCTTGACCTCGGCGGCTGACTGCCCAGTACGAGCGACGTAGACCTCGCCGATGGTGACTGACACACGGTCGAGCGTGTCAGCCATCTTGCGCATATCGTCTGCAAAGCCGACGCAACTGCAAAATGCGTTGTGAATCATCAGCATTGCGCCATAGCCCATGGTGATACTGTCACCCGCCATGGCAATGACCGACGCCGCCGAGGCCGCGATGCCGTCGACAAAGACCTGGATGGGTACCTTGGTGGCACGTAACACGTTGTAGATGGCGACGCCCTCAAAGGCATCGCCGCCGGGGGAGTTGATGCGCACAGAGATGCCTGTGTAGTTGCTAGCCTGCTCAATCTGCTGCTTGACGGTTTTGGCCGTGACGCCGCCGCCCGTCCACCAGTTCTCGCCAATCTCTTCATACACGAGTAGCTCAAGCGTGCCGTCGGATTGGAGTGAAGCGCGAAACGAGGGCTTGAGCTTGAGAGCTGGCTTGCGAATTTGAACGGCCTTGGGCATGAGAGTGCCTTTCTTATCCGATGAGGGCTTGGTGGAGCGATACGTACGTCTGGTCTGTAATGCGTGTAGCGATGGCTGAAGCCTCAGCCTTGAGCCACGCTGCAGAGTCGGCAGCGATAGCATGCGCGAGACTGTTGGATTCTTGCTCGATCTTGTTTTGGGTCTCGACGTCGGGGTTGAAATACATGACCACGGCGGCCTCAGCCATGGAAGCTATGACCGGCTGGAAAGCCCGGTATGCGAAAGCAGCGTCATGCTGCTTGCGGTTGACGACGCGCCCCACAGCGTCGCGGAAGAGCCGGCGGTAGGCATTGACGATGCGCTGGCGGCGAAGATCCGTAATTGGCTGTTCGATAGCCGGATCGGCGGCCTCAGCTGCAGTATCGTCTACGCTGCTATCGTTTCTACCCGCAACGAACGTGGCCAGGGATACGGTATTCAAAGGAACGGTGCGAACGTCGCCGCCCTCTTCTGGCGGAATAGGATTCATGCGCATTTGACGCAAGATATCGTTGGTCGAGAAAGCACCCACGTTGCGCAGGGTAGCAAAGCCCGCCGTCTGCGAAGCAAAGTCGCCACGCTGGAATGCGTTGAAGTCGTGCTCGCAGAAATACGTGCCGCTGAGCAGCTTGCGATTGATCTCTTGCTCGATGCGAATGGCCCAGGGGCGCAGCGTGTAGCGGATGTGATCGAGCGATTGATGCTCGATGTTGTTATTCGTGGAGCGATCCAGATCTTGCAGTAGATGAAGCGCAACCCGGAAGAGCGCGGCTATCTCGGAGCGCTGAAACTTGCGCGTTTCGAGGAACTGCGCGTCGTTGGGGTTGATGCTGATCTGATTCCAGGTCATGCCCTCTTCGAGAACGAAGGGGCGGAGCGCGTTATCGCCGGTCATGGCTTCGCGCAGGGATTTTTTCAGGTTTTCTTGAGCCTCAGGGCTGAGTTGGCCCGGGTACGACAGGACGCCGGTAGTGCGGCTACCGTTGCCGAAGAGCTGCGCGCCGAACTTCTCAGCGGCGATTGCCAAACCGAACGCGTTTTTGCAGGTGCCGATCGGCGACAAGCCGGTGATGCCGTCATTGGACAACCCCGAAATATGCAACATGTTGGCAGGCTCGATGTACTCAGTGCTGCCATCGATGGTCGCCGTGGTCGCGTATGTCATCTTGCCGCTGCCGTCGGGCTGCTTGATCATTACGGCAGAGGTGCGCTCAGGAGGCAACAACGTGAGCTGACGCACGCGGCTGCCATTGTCGCGCTTGATGTAGGCATAGGCATTGCCCCAGCCGAGGACGTTGGCCAGGAGCGCGCCGCGAAATACCATCGAGGTCATGGCCGGGTTAGGCTCGTCGTGAAGCAAACGATGCATTGGATGTTCGATGGCTTCACGCATGGAGCCATCAGGCATACGCTGGAAAATCGAGAGCGGCAGCGACGACAAATCCGTCGAAATGATCGTGATGCAGGCAAAGGCCGTGGTTATGCGCATGGCCTGTTTTTCGTTGACCAGCACGCCAGCGTCGGAGCGCCCCAGGCCGAGCGACTCGACCAGTGCCGAGTACGGCATGAGAGCTTGAGCCGGGTCTTCGAGCGACAAGTTGCGGAATCCGAGAGCCTTGGTAAGAACGCCCATCAGTTCGACCTTTCAGGCTTGCCCGGCTTGATCTGTCTGGGTGTGGGAATCAACGCAACGCAAATACACATAGCACCAAATACAATGGCCGCCAATGCGATGCTGAAATGTGCGATACCGCCGATGAGACTCACGACGCCGACGATGAGAGCGCCGTCTTTGACGTCAAAACGAGCGGGATGTGAAGGTGTTTCCAGTGGCTTGCTCATGGCGTCAGAACGCCTCGCGTTTCGTAGATCGACCGCCGCACCGGTTTGGCGACCATGGCCCTGGACATTGCATTGAACAATGCAGATGCGGGGTCGATTTTGCTGATGCCGTTTTTCTCTTTGCGCGGAAAGATGTTGCCGTTGTGATCTTCTCGCGCAATGACGCAGCTGATGGCCCACGTGAGGACCGGATCGCCGTTGTGAAAGAAGCGCCCGCTGACGACGGCAGCCTCGACCTCTTTCATTGCCTCGGATAAATACTGTGTCGTCTGAGGAATGGTGACCACTGTGTCGGTCGGTAGTTTGGTGGCCAAATTTTGTTGCATTTGCATCGCCGACCAAGGGTCAAAGGCAATGCACTTGCGGTTGAACTGCGGAATCTCTTCCGTAATTTGCTGCTCGATGACGGTGAGCTGGATTTCAGGCCCCGGAATGGCCTCAAGCACTCCATCGGCAACCCATCGCTCATAATGTTGATGCTCCCCGTCCTGGGCGCGATCCTGAGGCACGTAGTGACGCCCGAACGCGTAGTAATGCACCGCGCCCTGCACATCTTTGCGAAAAATTTTTACACGGGACGCCAAATCTACTTTGGCGGCAAGGTCGACGCCTTCGAAGCATTCCAATCCCTTGCAATCATCGAAGGTTAGCTCGGGCCTGGCGCAAAGGTCCCAGGACGCCATGTTCATCCAGCCCGCTGCAGCATTGACCCACAGGTTGAGGTGCTTGGTCTTGAAGGTGTTTTGCCGATGCGGCGACTGAATCGCCTGCACCTGGGCATCTTTGAGAAAATGCTCCAAGACGGATATTCCGAAGTTCGGGTTGGCTTTGCGTAGTGCGGATTCTGATTTCCAATCGTCATCCTTGTCGATGGTGAAGATAATGCCAAAACGGCGGTCATTTTGCATGCGCCCATCAAGCATGGTTTCTATTTCACGTTGCAGCGTGTGGCACGGGCCTTCGATGCTGCTGCCGGCGGTGGTGATGACGACGACAAGTGGTTGTTCGCGGGCACCCATGCCTGTTTGCATGGTGTCGAGCAAGTTGGAGGTAGGGTGTTCGTGATACTCGTCAACGATGGCACAGCTGGGCGACATACCGTCGCCGGGATCGCCGACGAGAGGCTGAAAGCGGCTCCCGTCGGTGGCGATATAGAGGCTTTTGGCCGCGATCTCGACACCGAAATACTGCTTGAGTTCTGGCGTGTTGCGCGTCATTGACCAGGCTGTGCGAAAGACTTCCATCGCCTGGCGCTCGGTGGTGGCGCCCGAGAAGACTTCAGCGCCGTGCTCGCCGTCAAGGCAAAGCATGTACAAGCCGATGGCGGCGGCCCAGGTAGACTTGGCGTTTTTGCGCGGAACGCAGATGTAGACTTCGAGAAACCGACGAAGGCCGCTGGATTTGAATACCCAGCCAAAGATAGCGATGGTGATGAACACTTGCCACGGTTCGAGGTGAATTGCATTGCGCTCGCCATGTTTGGGACGAGCCCAGGGGCCGCGTACGTGCGGCAGTTTTTCGATGAAACGACAGGGAAGGCCAGCCGCTTTTGAATCTAAGCGGTAAGGGTAGTCCTTGCGGGCAGAGCACTCCAGATCGGCAAGATGACGGCGACAGGCCTGGATGACGAACTTGCAAGCGATGATGCGCCCGGCGGCTATATCGCGGGCATACTGATTGCCGATGGTGACGTAGTCGCGGGCGAGTGCTGCGTTAGTTGGGACGCGCGGCGCGCGCTTCGTCAGCGAGGTCTTGCCAGGAACCGGTGGCACGCTCTGGCGGCTTGCTGGCGACATTGCAGCGTGACCTCGCAGCCTGAGTGATACCCAGATCGTTTTCTAGCTTGCTTTGTGATGCGATATTGACGTTGAGCTTGCCTTCGCCGAAGCGAATGGCATAGCGAATTCGGCAGAGGCTGTCGACTTGGCCTCGGTTGGCCGCGTCTAACCACGGAGCCGTGGAGGTGATTTCATGCCACAAGGCGACTAAGCAAGCGTTGCGCGCTCGGGAATAATCTGTGAGGCCGCCTATAAAATGGGCGGGCGGATCGCCGATGCCCCCGGTGGATTGAGGTTCAGAGCTACGTTCACGACCACGCTTGGGGTTTTTGGCAAAGGCTCCCTTGGCTTCGAGAATTGCGGTCGGCGTTCGGGGGCGTCCTGCCATGTTGGTCCACCAGGAATTGCGGGGTTTGCGCGGCCTCCGCACGTTCAAACGAGCGAATATGGGGCGTTTCTGGCTGTTTTCAGGCAATTCTACGAACAATGGGCAATACACGCGGAATTGCTGACCATTTGCCACAAAACATGATTATGTGGAACTGAAAATTTGTTTAATGCGCGGTCCCGAAAACGACCGATGCCAAGGAATTCACCCGCCCCACCCATCTGTTACTCACCCCTGGCCGTGCGCTTGCTGTGATCTGTCTTGCAGAGAGCCAAGCAATTGCTTTCAACCAGCCGGAGCTCAGGGCAGTCCTTTACTTTCAAGATGTGGTGCACTTCCGAGGCGAGCCTGCCGCAATCTTCGCATGCAGGATGCCGCGACAGAAACCACTTCCTGAATCGCTCCCACGTCGCGTCATATCCGCGCTGCCTCGCCGTCCCGCGAAACCTATCAAATCCTCGCTTCGCCGACTGAGCTTGATGCGTCGTGCAATACCCTGCCGCGACTAGCTCCGCGCAACCAGGCATCCGGCATGGCCGCTTGATTGCCACGAGTCACTCTCCATCTTCTTTCCGCAACGCGTCTGGATGCCGTTCGTAAAATTCTTCTGGCTCTGGAGCGCCCCCGCGCCCTATCGCGCGCCGATACTTCCCACCTGTTCGCATCGAGTAGTCTTCCCACATCACGTCATGCTCAATCATGAATTGGCGAATCGGCCCAATCACAGCTGTCACCACGCGCGAAGCTTTCCAGATGCCCAGCAAAATCGCCGACGTGATCATCAGCCCGTTAAGACTGACAGTCCACTGAAATGAGGGCATCTGCAGCTCCATCGTTTTCTGCCTCACGCTTTGGGATACACACGCACTGCGCGGTCGCCATAGGGTGCGCGTTCATCTGCAGCCACACGCGAGGCGGGATGAGGCCACAATTCCACCTTTGCCACGACACGCTCGACTGCATCTTCTTCTGACAGTCGGTTGCCACGCTCACTTATACGCGAGGCGCGTTGCTCATCCGTCATTCCATACGTACGCGATTTACCATGCTTGAACACTTGCCCCGCGTATATCTGCATCTCTTTCGAACTGATGCAGATTGAGACTTTCTTTTCTGCGCTCGCCTGCGCTGTCGCTTTATCTCTGCGAACTGGCCCAAGCTTCACCTTGGACTTAACTTCACGATGCAGTGACGCCAGGACGGCCTCAGGATTGCTGTCGCAAATTTCATATCCAATGTGAAGATTCTGTTGATTGTAGACGCGCTGCCATTTACCAGCGTCAACTTTACGCTCGGCTGACTGAAAGGAGATACGGCCGAGATAATGCCATGTTCCGTCTGAATTGTTGTGCATCACATTAAAGGTTGCTGCACCTGAGCGCATCCGTGGACGAGCCATAGAGATTCGCGCAGAACCATGACCTCAACAAACAAATCAAAACCCGGCTCGCGCCAGGTCGGGACATGATCTGCTTGTCGATGAATAAAGACGGGGAAGCCGACTCTTTACTAAGCCCACTTCGCGGGGCAGGTAGTGACTTGACTACCGCGGGTTACTCCAACTGCATGTCTGTTCTCGAACATAGCACACAAGTTTGTGGAATTACATTTTCTTTGAGCGCGTCTTCACTAGTCGGGTTTTGGCCCGCAACGAATATACATACGACAAGCTGATTCCGTGTTTTACCGCGATCTCTTTAACGGGCATATGCTGAAAATCCGCATAAATCAAATTAATCTCTTCCTGTGAACGCATGCTGCGCACCACTTGCTTATATCTGCACCTATCTTCATCGAGCTTTTTGGCTTCGCGCTTGCGATCGCGCGCGACCAGCTCGACAAACGACAGATGCGGTCGCCTCACCTGAAATGGATTCTCGCTTTGCAACAAAGCGCGGCAATACGCAAAATCTTCAGCTGAGATCGCCTCTACTGCACACAGATCCGCTTCCCCAAACACCCGCACCACGCGTTGATATTTCACCCTTTCAAACACACACAATTCATCATCCGCACAACGCAGGCATACCGGTGTATCGCCGTCCATCATTTGCGCCTGGCAATGATGCCCACGCCGCCGGCACTTTACACAACTAACCCCCTTGAGTCGCGCCATTAAACTCACAGGCTCACTCCTGAAAAAATTTTGCTGAGCTCACCGAAGCGTACCCACGCTGGCCTCTGCCCTTCGGCGCAGCAACTCCACATCCCAATGCCAGCCGTCAACGTCGTTCCACATCCCCAACCCGATAAATTTTTTCGGTCCATAGGCAGCGCCCCGCAACAACCCATCCGCCGCCGCATCCAGATGTTGCGACCAGGCCGCAATCATCCGCGCCGCAACCAGCGCCAATTCCTCCCCCAGCGAAACCGCTAGCCTCAACTGCGTCGAAACCGTATGGCGCTGCCTTCGGTCGGTCCAGCGACACGCTCGCATCACGCCGTCAACTGCTTCACTCAACAGCAATGGATGTACCGCGAATCGCTCTCCCCCTGGCAAGGGGGTAGGGGGGTGTACTTGCTCTTGTTGCTCTTGTTCGTGTTCTTCCTTATACGCGCGAGGCAAAATGTCACCCTTATGACACCCTTCTGTCACCCTTTCGACCAAAACAGGAGCAGCCTTTTTCCCAGCCAAAAGGGTGACACCATGACACCCTTTCGGGCTCGCATCCGCATCTCGCCGCGCAACTTTCCCGGCAGCCCAATCACTGTCGGCAACGCGGCAATCTAACTCGCAAAAGATGTAAAAGGTCGTTTTGCCGCGCCCCTTACCCGCCGGATACTCACGGCGGATGACACCCTTGCGCTCCAAAGCATCCATCACCCGCTGACACTGGCGCTCGCTCACCATCGCGTCTTCAGCGATCTCTGCGATTGATGGAAAGGTATGCCGGTCGCGCCTGTCCTGATGCGCATCGCCGAGGACGATGCCCACCAGCTTCTCGGTGCGCGTGATGACCTCACCGTTTGGGCACTCATGCAGCGCCTTCATAAATGCTACAGCCCGTACGCTCACAGCACTCCCCCATCCCGCGCCAGGCGCAGACCATCAAATAGTTTTGAAATAACTTACGCTGCACTCAAACCATCCACTACTTGCGTTTTCGCTGCGTTCTCAACCCCTTACAGAACGCTTTGAATGTGGCGTCATCCATCACTTCATAGTGACGAGAAGGGTGCCCGACGGACCTTAATAAGTTGAATCGCCGCGCCCAAATAATCCCCGTCTTCTATCCATCCTTGCCTGTCGCTGCCCGTTTTATCTTTTGCGACGCGCATCGCATATTCGCGCCTATCCTCAAGCCACCGAACAACCTCTTCCCGCTTCATTTTTCCATCCCATCCGTTTTTTGGTTTTGGTAAAAGATTTTGTTTCTTCATGCCACGCGAAGGTTCTTGAGCTATTACATCCCTCCATCCCTGATAGGGTCCGTGGCCGATTGTGGTGCGCCCTAGCGCGCTCGTTACATCCCCGCCGCAAACTCTGCCCTCTCCGCCTGCCGCCGCCGCAATAGTCCAGCTACTACAGTCGCGCCTGCATGATCCCACTTGTCGAACTCCAATGCCACGTCTGCGTAGTTGCCAGCGTTCAATAAGCGCAGCAGTGTGGAATGTTCCAGAGCAGTTGCGCCCACATTGAAAGCGAAGTCCACCAGCGCATCAAATTGACCTTGCGAAAGTGGCTGCTTTACATCGCGCTCGACGGCAATCACAGCAGTGAGAAGATCGCTGCGCAGATAGGTTTCTGCCTGAGCCTGGCTAATCGTCATACCGTCCCTCACTTCCGGCCCGGTGTGCCCATATCCAATTGTCCACACACCTTTCACGTCCTGGTATGCCGTCAACCTGAGTCCCTCAAAATTCTCCGTCATCTCAAGGGCTGAATCGGAATATGTGCTCATTTTTCCCTCTCCCTGCGCCTGCGTTGCGTGTCTGGTCCAGATACAGCTATCACACTAGAAACCGACTTCATCCTCATCCTCATCGTCAACGTCATCGTGATGCTCGTATGTATCGACCGTTACAGTCGGCAATGCAAATCCGCTTGGGATAGAAATAACCTTCATCTCCCGTCGCTCAGTGGCCCCGACAGCCGCTCTAACAGCTTCCTCCGTCGCCGGGTTGATCGCGTAGACCGCCGAAGGGTTGACCAGGCGCGTCCTTCCCTTGATGCCTTCTCGTGAAATTACGCTGCCGACGGGCAATAGCTTGTCTTCTGGTCCCCACGTCGGTTTGTTGATGGTTTCCTCGCGCTCCGCGATCTCCGGAACGTCGATCTGGAACATAGCCTTGTCGCCAAAATACTGCGTGGTAACAAAGCCAGCCTCGCGCTGATGACCCATAAGCTCCACAAGCGCCCAATCGCTAAATGATGCTTGCACATGATCCATCTCATCTCTCCATCAGTAATACGGTCACTGGCCGGTTGTGCTGCCGTATTGAGCTCAGACCCCATGCTTCGCTTCTCTCTTCAACTGCTTCCCCTGCTGTTCGTCGCGCTGGCGTACCAGCGACTCCAGCAGCTTCGGTACATCCCTGTCCCACAGCCGGTCATGCGCATCGAGCGGACTGAGCAGCGGATCGGCAGCCAGCACAGCATCGTGCGGACGAATTATCACCACCAGCAACGCATCCGACTTCACCCGCGCCCACTCGGCGAAGGCCTCCAGCGAATGTGTGCTGGCGAGGTCCCATCCCTTGCTACTCATGATTGCGATAGCAGGATTGATGAGCAGCACTCATACCTGGCCCTCCCCGCGCTCCAACAAAAAGGCCATCCGAGCCGCAAGCAAATCCGCCTTCACTCGCACATCAAGGCCATACCACCACGCATCCAACGTCTCTCCGGACAGCCGGAAGCTAACCTCGGCGCTACCCGCCGCTTTTCTCAACTCCTCTTGCGACACTTCAACATCCTTGACGACGGCCGCAACCTGCTTGGCTGCCGGCGCGGGTCTCGATATTCTGGCCCGCGCGTGTGGCACAACAGCCACAGCAGGCACAACAGGCACAACAGGCACAGCAGGCGCAGCAGGCTTCACCTTCGTCTGCGGCTGATCTGTAGCGGCGCACGACGCTGCCTTGGCATTAGGCTCCGCCACTGCCGCAGCTTTCCGAAACTTGTTGCGATGGTACCAACAGCTCTTCTCGTCAATACCCAACCGCCTAGCCAATGCTGACGTAGTCATGTCCGCAGGCGCATCCTTGATTCTGTCCAAGATCTTCTGATCCATATCCGCCCTCCCATTCCTTCCATCAAAAATCCGTACTGCCGGCACAACTGGCCGCGTTCGTTCGAGCTGCTCGCGCCAGGCCGTTGGTTTCGGCTCGGCCGCCGCCACGCACTGCTCTGCGTTCACCGGCGTCACCACTCGTACTGCACCCGTGGGTGAATCAAACCGCGCCAGCACCGCATTCTCACTCTGCTGGCGAGCCAGCAACACATCGCACTCTCGCCCGCTCCCGCATGCCGCGCAGGCAGCCACTTCCCCCATGCCCAAATCGACATACCGCGTTGCCTGGCACCAATGCCCCATCGACTCGCAGCCCTCACAGCGCGTGCCCGCGTTAGGACGATCATCGTTCTGGAGTGCGATGCCGGGGGCCTGGCTCACGTGTTCGCTTTCATTCCACTCGGCGCACTCAACATGCCTCGCGATGCAGCCATGCCCGAGTGCAGCCGCTGGCGATGCTCCGCCAGACGCTGCGGCGTATTAACCACCGGACCTCCGCAATCCGGGCAATAGGTCAACTGCGATGGTCCCGAAATCTGCGGGACCCGCTTCGGCTTAACCTTTGCCGCTGCTCCCGCTCCCACTGCCGCCGGCGCTCCCGCTGCCCGCATTCGCACAGCCTGTTTCAAGTCCACGCCCCGCTTCGGCACCTCCAGCTCCCGCGCTCCGTCCGGCTTCAGCGCAACCCCCATATTCCGAGCCTTCCATGCCATCGTCCGATACGAGCGGTTCAGCAGCTCCGCCAACTCTGCCACCGTCAACACTCCGGCCGCGCCGCGAATGGCGCATTCATCTGCCTGCGTAAACCTTCGCCGTAGCGGACTCGCTACTGCGAGCAGCCGCATTCGGTTCTTGACCGAATGTTTCGTGCGTCCCAGCTCGCAAGCGATCATGCTGCTCGGTACCCTCGCTGCAACGCGTAGCCGCAAAACCGCCTCCTCGTCCGCGTTCCAGAAACGCGCGTTTGATTCTGGCTTCAACTTCACTTCTAAACTCATCGCTTTCGACTCGATTGCCCGTCGAGTCCTGCCCAGC
>JANYDG010000025.1 GCA_025359885.1 Acidobacteriota bacterium | reverse complement strand
CGGCGGGGCCTGCGGCATCACAAGCCGCAGGCCCCGCTAGTTGACCCAACGCCGGGCAGTTCTTCGATTACATGCCAGCAGGCGGGTTTCCGCCGGTGTGCTTGTAGACACTCGGGAGGCCAGCCAACGCGGCGCTCAGGGTGTATCCAGGACCGGTGGCGGGCGTGAGGAAAGGCGTGAGTGCCACTACGGCGGAGCTTGATCCGTTGTAGATTGAGGTCAATCCGTCGGTCTGCAGGAAGGTGAAGTTGTTGGCGGGATCGGTGCCGCCGATGACGCGACCCAGAACCCGGTGCTCAGCCTCTGTACCGAGAATGGAACCGGCAACGGAGGCAAGCAACTGGTACTGCTTTGATGTGAACCTGGCGTCGAAACCCGTGAGGGTGCCGTTGGCAGCCTGAACCGCCTTGTAGCCCAGTTCCTGGATGAGGATGATGTAGGCGCCGATAAAGGCGTTTTCAAGCGCATCGAGAATCCCCAGGAAGCTGGACAACGTGTCAAATGTGCCTGCGGGGAAGTAGAAGGTCTGGTACGGATCCTTTTCAGGATGCATCGGCGAGCCGGTGAGCTTGGCGCGGAAGAAGTTCGCGTGCTGAGCTTCCTGATAGATCGCTGCGCCGAGATAGTCAACATTCCCTGCATTGCCTGAGGCGGCAGGCTTGCGGACGGTGCCACCAGGACCAGCGAGATTAGGGTCCTGCACGACTGCGCCGATGAGTCCGTTGTAATAGAAGGTGGTGGCCAGGTCTTCGGCGATCAGGAAAGCGGTGAACATTTCGGCGGTCGAATCCATCGCCTGCGAGCCATTTTGCTGGGCTTTGGCAGAGGTTCCAGAGAGCAACACGCTGGAAGCGGCGGCTCCGATGCCGAACAGACCAGCTTGACGAAAGAATTTGCGCCGATCAAGGCGCGCCTGTGCGATGGTGGCGATCTGTGATTCAACTGTTGAATTTTTCATCAGAAATCCTCTTTTGCAGGTTGTGTAAATTCGTTGAAAAGGCATAACTCGGGTTGACTCCCAAAGGGGAGGTTCTGGAGGGCCGAGCTACCTGTTGGAGCGAAAAGTCTTACTGCAATCTCTACGCGCCAGTAGCATCATCGGATTTGGCGGATTGAAAAGAATGTTCCTTTTTGGGCTCGCAAGCATAAATTCATGGGGAATGGATGGCGCTGGTCCTTGAGTCGAAGCAGACTATCATCGGGAAATGCGCTTGCGATTTGAATGGAGCAGGGATAGCTGCTTTATTTCTCGGGGACCTGGGCTGTGACTATCGCTGGGATTGACGGCACTTTTGACCTCGGCTGGACGGCGGAGACCCTGCCGCTGCGGCCGATGATTTTGCCGAGGCGGCAGTTTGTCTATCCTGCGCAGGCCGAGGAAGTGGAGCGGGGAGCGCTGGAGGTACTGGTAAAGCCGCGGGCTGGAGAGCCTTTTTTGGCGACTTGCGCGCTGGGGTACCGGGATGCGACGACGCCGACGGGGGTTTGGGCGATGCCCGATCCAGATTGGATGTGCGCGGTTTCAGGGGGGTACGCGTACCTGATCTGTGTGCCGCAGCCGGAGCGATTTGTATTTGTGCGCTACCGGCCGGTGCTGCAGGTCTTACCGTACCTGCCGGACGCTTCTGATACGTTGTCGAACACGCAGGACTACACGCAGGACTACAGGCAGGACTACAGGCAGGACAAATCGTCAGAAATGCGAGAACTCCTGTCGAACAAACGGCTGCTTCTGTTTGTAGGTCACCACTCGATCCTGGCCTGGGGACGGGAGGGCGAGGCGTGGGAGTCGGACCGGCTGTCCTGGGAGGGCATCACAGTTGACCGAATTGAGGCAGGAACTCTTTATGGTCATGGCTGGGACCTGATGACGGACCGTGACCTGCCCTTTGCACTGGACCTTGCGACGGGCAGACGAATCTAAGGTTCCTTCCTTCGTTGGCGCCAACTCGACGGCGGATTACCTTCGCGCACAGGATCAAAGAGCGGGGCGGTTTTGCCGTTGCAGGAGTCGCTGCGGGCTTGGTAGGGTTAGGGCTTACTCCCCTGGACTGAAAGAGGCTGGTGCATGAAGGCAGGATCAAGCAAACGGATAGGACTGAAATTAGTCCTGGCTTTGGCAGCGGCTTCGCAGATGAGCATGGCCCAGATCAATGTGCCGACCGAGCGTTACGACAACAACCGCACGGGGGCGAATCTGGCCGAGACGCAGTTGACGACTTCGTCTGTGAATCCGACGCATTTTGGCAAGGTGTGGTCGTGGAGTGTGAGCGGATCGGTGCAGGCGCAGCCTCTCTATCTGACCGGCGTCACGATGCCGAATAAAGTCGTGCGCAACCTGGTTTTTGTCGCGACGATGAATGACGTGGTGTACGCCTTTGATGCCGATTCAAGCGTAAATACACCGCTGTGGAAGGTTGACCTTACGCAGCAGACGCCGATGACGACGCCGGTGCCGGTGGTGGACGTAACCGGGGACAATTTTCTAAACATCGTCGGCAATGTGGGGATTGAGAGCACACCGGTGATTGACACGACGACCGGTACGATTTACCTGGTGGCGCGGACGAAGACGAATGGGCAGTATTTTCAAAAGCTGCATGCGCTGAGCATTTTGAACGGGGCGGAGAAGTTTGGCGGGCCAGTGGTGATTTCAGGCTCGGTGCCGGGGACGGGTGTGGCGAGCTCCGGTGGGATGCTGGCGTTTGATCCGCTGATGCAGAACCAGCGGTCAAGCCTGGCGCTGGCCAATGGACAGGTGTTGCTGGCCTGGGCTTCGCATGAGGATATTGACCCGTATCACGGTTGGGTGATGTCGTATGACGCGGCGACGCTGAAGCAGACGGGTATCTTTCAGACGACGCCCAGTGGGGACAAGGGCGGGGTGTGGATGAGCGGGCACGCGCCGGCGGTGGATGCGGCGGGGAATGCGTATTACATCTCGGGGAACGGGGACTGGGATGGGACGGCAAACTTCGGGGAGTCGATGCTGAAGTTTGGAACGGGGGCGGGGCAGGCCAGCCGTCTGAACCTGGTGGACTGGTTTACGCCAGATAATTACGCAAATCTGAATGCGGGAGACGCAGACCTGGGGTCTTCTGGGCCGATTCTGCTGCCGGGGACGGATTTGCTGGTGGGCGGGGGCAAGCAGAGCGTGCTCTACGTTATGCACACCACGACCAACGGGCAGATGGGGCATGAGCAGACGGGAAACGGGCAGATTGTGCAGAACCTTTACAACAACGGCGGGGAGATCAAGGGCGGGCCGGTGTACTGGAATCGCGCGGGTGGGCTGGGGCCGTGGCTGTACGTGTGGTCGAACGGCGGAGACTACCTGAAGGCTTACCACTTCAACGGGGCCACGCTTGGGACCTTTAATGCGACGCCTGTTTCGCAGAGCGCGATTCCATCGGCGTCGGGCGCTTCGGGCGGGGTGCTCACGCTCTCGGCGAATGGGAGCAAGGCGGGGACGGGGATTGTGTGGTCTTCGATGCCGCTGACCGATGATGGGGACCATGGGGTGCACCAGGGCGTACTGCGCGCGCTGAATGCAGACGACCTGAAGACGGAATTGTGGGATTCGCAGATGGTTGCAGCGCGGGATGGGGTGGGGCTGTGGCCGAAGTATGCGCCGCCGCTGGTAGTGAACGGGCGGGTCTACATGGCTTCGTTTGCGGCGGATGGAGTGGGGAACTCGCTGGTGTCGGTGTTTGGTTTGCTGCATCCGACGTTTACCATGGCTGCCACGCCTCTGAGCCGGGTGGTAAAGCCGGGGGGCAAAACGACGTTTGCCCTGACGGTGACTCCGCTGACGGGGTTCAACGGGGCGGTGAGCTTGAGTGTTTCCGGGTTGCCCAGGGGAGCGACGGGGGTACTTTCGACGGCTGGGCTGCCGAAGACATCCACGCTAACGGTGAACACGAGCTATCTGACGCCGGTGGGGAGCTATCCGCTGGTGGTAACGGGAGTAAGCGGCACGGGGTCGGCTGTGACGCGGATTCCGCTGGCACTGGCATTGGTGGTGACGGCGGTAGGGCCGGGACTGGGGACGATCAGCATCGACCTGGTGGGCAACGGCACGGCCATGAACAAGGTGGAGACGGCAGGGGTAGTGCCCCGCGCCAATTGGAATGAGGCGATGGGCGGGGCCAGCACGGCCGAATTGCCGCTGGTGGATGAGACGGGAACACGGACGGCCGCGAAGGCAACATGGACCAGCGGGACGGGCGCGAACGTATGGCGGCTGCCGATTGCGGATGCGCCGGGAAATACGCGGATGATGGCAGGCTACCTGGATCCGCTGGGCGGGACGGCGACAGTGATGGTGCAGGGGTTGCCGGTCTCTCCGCAAGGGTATGACGTGTATGTGTATGCAGATGGCGACAACGGTGGGGCGGCGCGGACGGGGAGCTATCAGATTGCCGGTGCCGGCATTACCACGACGACAGTGAACCTGACCGACGCCGCCAATGCAAACTATGCCGGCAAATTTGTGCGGGCGGCGAATGGGAATGGAAACTATGTACGGTTCACGGTGCAGGCGACGGGCTTTACTGTGACGGCGACGCCAGGGGCAACGACGGACGGTGCTCCGCGTTCGCCGTTGAATGGCGTGCAGATTGTACCGCGGGATTCGGTGGTGGCGGGCCCGGTGTTTTCGCCTCCAGCGGGCTCGTACCCGATTGCGCAGAATGTGGTGCTGGAATCAGGAGTCTCCGGTACGGTGCTGTATTACACGACCAATGGTACGGTTCCGACAACGGCTTCGACGAAGTATGTAAAGCCCATTGCGGTTTCCGGATCAACGACGGTGAGGGCAATTGCGGTGGCAGGAGGATATTCGTCGTTGGTGACCAGCGCGAGTTATGTGATTGCGAAGCCGTAGGGCTGCGGATTTCATCATCGATTCATCAGAGGAGGGCCAAAAGTCGCGCAACGCCTTTGAGGATTGTGCATCCAAGGGTGCAGGAGTGTTCAATTATGCCGAGTGTGACAGGTCGTTCGTTTCAGGTGGGTGCCGCGGGTGGCGAGTTTGAGTTGGTAGAGCGGGAGTTTGCTTCGCCGGGCGCGGGTCAGGTGAGGATACGCGTGCAGGCCTGCGGGGTCTGTCATAGCGACAGCATTACCAAGTACGGGGCTTTTCCGGGGATCGTGTATCCTCGCGTGCCGGGCCACGAAGTGGCAGGGGTCATCGATGAAGTGGGGCCGGATGTGCCGGTATTCAAGGTAGGGCAGCGGGTGGGGCTGGGCTGGCATGGCGGGCATTGCGGCTATTGCAGCCAGTGCCGGCGCGGCGACTTCATTTTGTGCGAAAACCAGCAGATCTCGGGCATCAGCTTTGATGGCGGCTACGCGGACTATGTGCTTGCTCCAGCGAATGCGCTGGCGCTGATTCCCGACGATCTGGCGGACGTGGATGCAGCTCCGCTGATGTGCGCCGGGGTGACGACCTTCAACAGCCTGCGCCATGCGGGCGCACTGCCGGGGGATGTGGTGGCGGTGCTGGGCATTGGCGGGCTGGGGCACCTGGGGGTGCAGTTCGCGGCAAAGTCGGGGTATCACACTGTGGCTGTGGCGCGGGGGGCGGACAAGGGTCCGCTGGCTAAGCAGCTGGGTGCGCATCACTACATTGACTCAACGACCCAGGATGTGGCCACGGAGTTGCAGAAGCTGGGCGGGGCGGTGGTGATTTTGTCGACGCTGACCGATGCCGCGGCGCTGGCATCGGCGGTCAATGGGCTGGCACCGAATGGGCGGCTGATTATTCTGGGCGTGCCGGAAAAGCCATTTGAGCTGAACACGATTCCGCTGATCATGGGGCGCCGGACGGTGAAGGGATGGCCCTCGGGAACGGGGATGGAGGCGGAGGACACGCTGAAGTTTTCGGCGCTGCAGGGGATCAAGCCACAGATTGAGGTGTATCCGCTGGACAAGGCACCGGAGGCCTTTGAGCGGATGATGAGCGGGAAGGCGCGGTTCCGGGTGGTGCTGACTACGGGGGCGTAGCTGGAAAATTCGATTGCGAAAATCGGGCGTTTGCGGGATTGAAGCCGCAGCGCCCGACTTTCGTTCTATCGCAGTTCGATGCGCAGGTCACTGCCGACAAGTGGCATGCCCATGGGCCAGCCGACCTGGACGCGCATGAGGTTGTTGCCGATGGTTTGGCGATCCTCCTTGGGCAAGGCCCGCAGCCACTCGAAAACCGGCGCAGAGTTATTCATTGCAAATGGCGTGTATCAAATTTGGAACACATTGGACAGCTGCCGCAACCAGCAAGATGCGGGCGCAACTGTTTTCCGGGCAGGGTCGAGTTATGGCAGGGGCAGGGTATACTCGCTGGCATGAGTGGGTTTGGTCAGTGAGTGGCGATGCGGGCGAGACACTGGTCAATGGGATCGACCCTGAAAGTCTTGGTTCCCTCCGCATTTGAAAGTGGTGTTGGGCTGATAATCGGTCTTTCGTCGTGGAAGCAATACGACCCGATTGGGCTCGTTATCGGCTTAGAACTGGTCTCATATATGCTTTTGCGGCTTTGTTCAATATCTGGAACCCGCTTTGATAGCGGGTTCCATTCGAGGCCTTTTGAGCGTCGCGGTGTTTATGAGACCAGTTCTAGGCCTTTTTGCCCTTGGACTGTGGATGAGTTTTCTTGCTGGCCAGGTTGCCATGAAGATTGATGATCGCACTCCTGCCAAAGTGGCCGAGTCCTATGGATAACGAACGCATACGCGCGTTTTGCCTGGCGTTGCCGCATGCAGCGGAGACGGTGAACTGGGGGCATGCGCTCTGTTTTTTCGTGGGTGACAAGGCGATTGGCGGGAAGATGTTTGCCATCGTCGACCTCGACGGAACGGGGCGCGGGGTGCTTTCTTTTCATTGCGGGGCAGAGCGATTTGATGAGCTGCTCGAGGTGGAGGGTGTGATTCCTGCGCCGCATCTGGCGCGGGCGCACTGGGTGATGCTGGAGCGGTGGGATGTGCTGCGAGGGCGGGAGATTGAAGAGGAGCTGCGGCGGGCGCATGGGCTGATTTATGAAAGGCTGTCAAAGAGGACGAAGACGATTTTGGCAATGCCGGAGAAGGAGCGGATGAAAGTGGTTCGCGAACGAAAGAAGTTGCTGGGCGCGCTTCGGTGAAGCAGGTTCTGCGCTGCGCCCAGGATGACCATACTTTCGATGGAACGGGCATGGGGTGCGACGCGTACATGTCCTTGAGGAAGGTGAGTGATGATTAAATTTCTTCTGTTTTGTATTTTGTTTGTGCTGTGCTGGCCGCTGGCGCTGATGGCGCTGGTGTTGTACCCGGTGGTGTGGCTGCTGCTGCTTCCCTTTAGAATTGTGGGGCTTGCAGTGGGCGGAGTGCTCGAACTGGTAGAGGCTATCCTATTTTTGCCAGCGCGGGTATTGCGGTCTATTTAGCTGGCTGGAATGGGAACGCTTTTAAGCATATCTATAGAAAAACGCCCGTGGTGGTTTGCGCGCATTTGGCCGTCTAGGGTAGGTTGAACCCTATGAGCGGAGTCCGACTGAATCTTGAAAACCGGGTGACACTGATTACCGGCGGTTCGCGAGGCATTGGCGCGGAGACGGTGCGGCTGTTTGCGGCGGCTGGGGCACGAGTCATCTTCAGCTACCAGCGGGCGCGGGATCGGGCTGAGGCGCTGGTGGCGGAGTGCGGCGGGCCGGAACGGTGCCGGGCGATGCAGCAGGAGCTGAGCACCGCGGCCGAGGGCCGGGCACTGGTGGAGAGGGCGGTGGCGGAGTTTGACCGGCTGGACGCGCTGGTGGTCAATCATGGTATCTGGCCCCCGGTGGATGCTCCGATTGCCGGGATGACCGATGCCCAGTGGCGCAACACGATGGGCGTAAATCTGGATTCAGTCTTTGGACTGGTGCAGGGCGCGGTGTCGCAGATGCTGGGTCAGCCCCCGAGAGTGGCAGGCGCGATTCGCGGCCATGTTGTGTTGATCAGCTCAACGGCGGGGCAGCGCGGCGAGGCCAACCATGCGGACTATGCCGTGACCAAAGGGGCTCTGATTAGTCTCACCAAGAGCCTTTCGAGTGAGCTGGCTCCGCAGGGGATTCGCGTGAATTGCGTAGCGCCGGGCTGGGTGGATACGGAGATGTCAGCGGCGTCCTTGAAGGATGCGGAGATCGGGCCGAAGATTGCGGCGGGGATTCCGGTGGGGCGGGCGGCGACGGCGCAGGAGATTGCCGGGCCGGTGCTGTTTCTGTGCACTCCGCTGGCAGGTTTTATCAGCGGCGAAGTGCTGAACGTCAATGGTGGTGCGGTGCTGGTGGGATAGAGGAGATCAAACGTGACGAAAAGATGGATAACGGCGCTTGCGCTGGGATGTGTTCTGGCAGTTGCGCCGGTATTGGCGGGCGGCGGGCAGGCGGATGATTCGGCCAAGAATGCAGCGCAGGCGCGCGCAGCGCTGGATGCAATGGTGAAGGCGCTGGGCGGGGACGCATGGATGCAGATGCAGAACCGCGAGTATGAGGGTCGGACAGCGGCCTTTTACCAGGGGAAGCCTTCGGGCGGGACGACGGAGTTCTGGCAGTTTCACGCATGGCCAGACAAGGACCGGATGGAGTATACGAAGCACCGCGACGTGGTGCAGATTTTCAATGGCCGCATCGGCTGGGAGGTTATTTTCAGCGGAATGAAAGAGCTGCCCAAGGAACAAGTGGATGACTTTCTGCGACGGCGCGATCACTCGATCGAGATGGCGGTGAAGGAGTGGCTGAAGGACCCGGCGACGATGCTGATCTACGGGGGGCAGCACTTGGCAGAGAGGCATCTGGCAGAGGCTGTGACGCTGATTTCAGCGAAGAATGAGGCGATTACGATTGACATGGATCTGCAGACGCACCTGCCCCTGCGGCGGACCTTTGAGTGGCGTGACCCGCTGTACAAAGACAAGAATGAAGACGCGGAGGAGTATGACAACTATCGCCCGGTCGATGGATTTGCGACGCCTTTCAACATCACGCGATTTCGAAACGGGGAAATGGTGAACCAGCTTTTTCTGTTCAAAGCGAGCTACAACCAGGCAATGTCGGCGGACCAGTTCAACGCGAATGCCGCAGCGATGCGGATCGTGAAGAAATAGAAGTCTCAGCTAAACCCGCTAAAAAAGACGGTTGGCCAATGAATCGTCGCTGCTAGATTGGAGATACGGGAAGCGTTCCAATTGCAGAAGACGAGGGCTGACTGCGAGCTTTCGCGAGGATTTGACTGGATGACCAGGATCACCACCGCACCATCGGGCCAACTGAAGCGACCGGAAAAAATTCATGCTTTGACCTCGCTGCGATTTTTTGCAGCGTTGTTTGTGGTGCTGTATCACTCGATCGGGTCGTTTGTGCCAGGCTTCAAGACGCGCGGACTGGTTGGGCGATTTGTCGATACAGGCTTTGTGTCGGTGAGTTTCTTCTTCCTGCTTTCAGGCTACATTCTGGCGATGGTGTATCTGCGGAGAGGTGGTCCGATTCAAATAGGGTCATTTTTCAGGGCGCGGTTTGCGCGGGTGTATCCGCTGTTCTTTCTGACCCTGGTGCTGGATACACCGAATTTGTTTTTGAGCCGCCTGGCGACTTATGGGATGAAATCGGCGCTATTGAAATCGGCGGTAACTTTCCTGGCCAACACGGTCATGCTTCAAGCCTGGGTGATGCCTTTGCGCGGCATTGACAACCCAAACTGGTCGCTCGCTGTAGAAACGATTTTCTACCTGAGCTTTCCAATTCTCGGTGTTTTGCTTTGGAAGCTGGACGGGGTGAAGCTGTGGGTCGTGGCGATTGGCCTGTATGTCGGGGGGCAGGTGGTGGTGCTGGTGGCGACGCCGCATATGCAGGCGGACCTGGGAAAGTTTTTGCCGCTGCTTCATCTGACCACTTTTGCGCTGGGTATCTTGCTGGCCCGGTGGCAGACTTCGCTACCAGCACCAGCAGCGGGGCGGAACCTGAACATCGCATGGGTGTCGTCCGCAGCAGCGATTGCAGCGTTTGCGGCGGTGGTCTATTGGTCGCCCAGGATTCCAATTGAGAGCCTTTACGATGGGCTGCTGGCACCGATCTTCATGCTGCTGATCTGGGCTTTTTCGCACGCAGAGTGGCTCCCGGCCCGATGGCTGAGTGCCGCCTGGCTGGTGGTGCTGGGCGAGGCCAGCTTCGGACTTTACTTGTTTCATATTCCAGTCTTGCATCTGCTAGAACGGCTGCATCTGGACCATGGGCTGGCGATGCTCCCCGTTTTTCTACTCCTGTCGATCGGAATCAGTGTGCTGAGTTTTTACTTCTTTGAAACGCCGCTGCGGAAGTGGATTTTGAAGAAAGGGAAGGGGCACGTAAAGGAAACGATGGAGATGGCTTCAGACGCGCAGTGATCGGTCCATCCTTGCCGGTGCTGATCTGCGATGGGCGGATACCGGTTGCAGATTCTGAGAGATCAGTAGGTCGCGGTTTATAATCTGCACTTGCGCTCATGGGCGCAGGAATAAATGAACCGCGACCGGAGCCGTTGATGATGCAAGAGACCGAAACTGTAAGCGAGACCATCAGCCCGGCATCTAGCCCGGCATCTAGCCAGGCATCTAGCCAGGCATCTAGTCTGGCGTCTAGCCAGACTGTCAGCCAGACGATGAGTATCGGGCAGATTATGGATTTTCTGCCACACCGCTATCCGTTTTTGCTGATTGACCGCGTGGTGGAGATGGAGCGGGCCAAGCGCATTGTAGCCATCAAGAATGTGACCATCAACGAGCCATTCTTCAACGGCCACTTTCCAGGGTATCCGATTATGCCGGGCGTGCTGGTGGTGGAGGCGATGGCCCAGGCGGGCTGCATTCTGCTGCTGAGCGAGGTGGCGGACCGGGAGAGCAAGCTGGTGGTGTTTACAGGGATCGAGCGGGCCAAGTTTCGTCGGCCGATTACGCCTGGAGACCAGTTGAGGCTGGAAGTGGATGTGCTGTCTTTCAGGCCGCGTGCAGGGCGCATGGAAGGCAAGGCCTACGTGGATGGGAAGCTGGCCTGTGAGGCGACGCTGACCTGCGCAGTGGTACCGAGGCAGGGGGCGCTACGCAGCGTATCTGACGCCGTCGCAACGACCGAGGCCTCAGCGTGAGCATGCACCCGAGCGCAGTGATTGCCAAAGGCGCGGTGGTGCCCGAAAGCTGCACCGTTGGGCCTTTTTGCACGATCGGGCCGGAGGTCGTGCTGGGCGAAAGCTGCACGCTGGTTTCGCATGTGGTGCTGGATGGGCGGACGCGGATTGGGGCGCGGAATACCTTTTATCCGTTCAGCTCGGTGGGGATCGCGCCGCAGGATTTGAAGTACTTTGGCGAGCCTACCGAGACGATGCTGGGTGATGACAACACACTCCGCGAGTGCGTGACCATTTCTCGTGGCACCACGAAGGGCGGAGGGATTACGCGGGTCGGTTCGAACTGCCTGATTATGGCCTATGCCCACATCGGCCATGACAGCCAGGTCGGAAATCACTGTATTCTCGCGAACGCGGCGACGCTGGCCGGCCACGTGGTGATTGAAGATTTTGCGACGGTGGGCGCATTCTCGCCGGTGCATCAGTTTTGCACCGTGGGCGCTCATGCCTACATCGGTGGCGGGACGATTGTGACGCAGGATGTGCTTCCCTATTCGCTGACCTCGGCGCGGCGAGAGAACAAGGCATTTGGGATTAACAAAGTGGGGCTGTCGCGGCGCGGGTTTTCAGAAGAGCGGCTCAAGCTGCTCCAGAAGGCCTTCAGACTGCTGCTGGCTGCAAAGATAAATACTTCAACGGCGCTTGAAAAGATCAAGGCCCTCGATGGTTCACAAGAAGCTTTGCAGGATGTGGCGATGCTGGTCTCGTTTATTGAGCGCAGCGAGCGCGGGGTAATCAAGTAGCTGTCTACCCGACACGGAGGGCGTAAGGTGCCGACCATTTGTGAGTTTTTGGGTATCTTGATTCAGATGTATTTCAACGATCATGCACCCCCTCATTTCCATGCGCTCTACAATTGAAGATCAGACGGTCATTTGCATCGAGCCCCTGGGCGTTCTGGAAGGTCAAATGCCGCGCCGAGCACTAGGTTTGATTTTGGATTGGGCGGAGCTTCATCGAACTGAATCGCTCTTACTCAACGACTGGGAGCTTTGCCGCGCGAAACAGCAGCCGCTCAAACTCGCTCCCCTGGAGTAGATCTATGCATTGGACGCTGGTTTCTGTAGAGACATTGCCGTATCGCACACGTGCCGTTCGCTTTGCGGATGGAACCGAGGGCAAGGTGCGTTTTGAAAGTACCCATCTTGAAGGTGTTTTCGCGGCATTGAAGGACTCTGCGACCTTTAGGCAGGCACCAGTCGAAGGGGGCACCGTTTCCTGGCCAAGTATTTCCTGGCCGGGCGTTTCCGGGCCGGGTGAGATTGATCTCGCCCCGAACGCAATGGATGAAGAGATCAAGCGCGCCAGCGAGTGGGTGCTGCGGTGAAGTGTTGGTGCGGCCAATGAACCTCGGATTGATTGCCGGCAATGGGCGCTTCCCTTTTTTACTGTTGGATGCAGCGCGCGCCGCGGGCTGCATCGTGGTGGTAGCAGCCATCAAGGAAGAAACCGATCTCGAGATCAATGAGCGGGCTCGGAACGACTCGAATATCCTGGTGCATTGGCTTTCGCTCGGTGAGCTGTCTCGGTTGATCGAGATTTTTCAGCAAGCGGGAGTGACGCGTGCGGTGATGGCTGGGCAGGTGAAGCACAAGCAGATTTTTTCGAGCATCCGGCCAGACTGGCGGCTGGCAAAGCTACTGATGAGCCTGCGGACGCGCAACACGGACATGCTCCTGGGGGCGGTGGCCAAAGTGCTGGGCGATGAGGGAATTGAGTTGATCTCTTCGACCGCATATCTGGAACCCCTGCTGGCGAAAGTGGGCGTGCTGACCAGGCGTTCGCCGAGCCAAGATGAAGAGAAGGACATTGCGTATGGCCTCACGGTGGCCACAGGCCTCGCAAGTTTTGATATTGGGCAGACCGTGGTGATCGCAGCGCAGGCATGTGTTGCGGTAGAAGCAATGGAAGGCACGGATGCGACCATTGAGCGGGCTGGCACGATGATGGCTGCCCTCGATGCGGATGCCTCCATCCTGGAGCGCTCGCTGACGGTGGTGAAGCTGCCCAAGCCAAAGCAGGACATGCGCTTTGATGTCCCGGTGATTGGCTTGCGCACGCTCGAAACAATGAAGCGCAGCGGAGCGAGTTGTCTGGCGATTGAAGCGGAGCGAACGCTGCTCTTTGATGAGAGTGCACTGATTCGCTATGCCGACGAAGCAGCGATTGCCATCATTGCGGTGCCCCGCCGATACTAGAGGTGCCCTCTGCCAGCGTCTATTCCCAGCGCTGGCCCGTCTCAACTCTTGTTGGTTAAATCCTGTTGGTCGAAAAATTTTCTGGAGGATTGCTGTCATGCGATTCAAGTCTGTTACGAAGCTTGCTCTGCTCACTGTTTCGTCAGCGCTGCTGCTGTCGGTTGCCGTTCCATCTGCCCATGCCGCGGATGCGCTTGCTGCCGGAGCGACGGCTCCTGCATTTACGCTCCCTTCGCAGGACAACTCGCCGATTTCGCTGGCGGACTATAAAGGCAAGTGGGTGGTGCTGTATTTCTATCCAAAGGATTTTACGGGCGGCTGCACGATTGAGGCGCACAACTTTCAGCGCGACCTGGACAAGTTCAAAGCAGCCAACGCGGTGGTGCTGGGCGTGAGCCTCGACACGGCGGCGAGCCACCAGAGCTTTTGCACCAAGGAGAGCTTGAGCTTCAAGCTGCTGGCCGATACCGAGCACAAGGTCGTCGATGCGTTTGGAGTGCCGATGAAAACATTCGACACGCCGAATGGCAAGGTCACGATTGCACTGCGGCAGACGTTTCTGATCGATCCCTCAGGAAAGATTGTCAAGGCGTGGCCGAATGTGGATGAAGATCTGAAGAACCACAGTGCCAATGTATTGGCCGCGATTGCTGCGGGCGGAAAGTAAGACCCTTCAGTTTTGTTGAATTCGTTCAAAAGAAAGCCCGGCAACGAGAGTATCTCGCGGCCGGGCTTTTTGCTTGCGTTGGAGTGCCGAAGCTAGCTGGTTGCAGCTTTCTTTGGCGCAGCTTTCTTGACGGCTGCCTTCTTTGCTGGGGCCTTCTTGGCGACGACCTTTTTAGCAGGAGCTTTTTTCGCGACGGCTTTCTTGGCGATGGCCTTGGTGGCAGGTGCCTTTTTGACAGCAGCTTTTTTAATGGCTGCTTTCTTGGCGGGAGCCTTCTTGGCAACGGCTTTGACTGCTGCCTTTGTGGCGGGGGCTTTCTTGACGGCTGCCTTCACTGCTGTTTTTTTGGCAGGAGCCTTTTTCACGACGGCCTTCTTCGCGACAACCTTCTTGGCCGCTGCTTTGACTGCAGGTTTCTTTGCTGCTTTCTTTATTGCCAACGGAGTACCTCTCTTGATTGGTTTGCTGGCGCTCTTGCTGGGCGCAACTTTCTTGACTGCGACCTTGCCACCGCGTTTCGCACCAGTGCTGCTCTTTTTCGCGGCCGACACTTTGACGGCTTTCTTCGCCGACTTATTGACTGCGGCAACCTTGGTGGCCGGAGCTTTTTTCGCGGGAGCTTTCTTAGAAGCTGCTTTGACTGAGGAAGCTTTCTTCGCAACGGCTTTTTTAACCGCCGCTTTCCTGGCAGCAGGTTTAGCTGGGACTTTGACCTTTGACTTCTTTACCGGCTGTTTCGAGGGTGCCGCTTGAGCCATGGGCTCAGCGATAAGAAAGACCTCGACAATGTCAGAGCTCCTGCTGGCAATAATTTCTTCCTCTTCGTCTTCGAGCTCAATATCCTGCGCAGAAGCACTCTGCTGGGTCAATCCGTTTTCGTCTGAATCACTGCGGGCGTGCATTCTAAATTGTTCTGCCATGCTGGTTGCCTCCAGCGCATTTGCGCTGACTTAGATTGTTCAAGTGCATGATGCAGGCGAGTTCAGAGAACGGTCTGCGAACGAACGCCTGCGGCGCACAATTGTAGCAATAGCTTGCATGGATTTTCCAACGATGACAAGTGTGTAAGTAGCTACTTCTGGATATTTTTTAGAAGTTCAGTTGAGTGATGGGGCTGCGTCTTTTTGGGATTGCCCGCAGCGGTAGACCTGGCGGCATGTTCGCCGTGTGTTGGAGACTTGCTTTTATTGCTTTCCGCAGCCGGAGTTTTGTTTTTGGTGGAGGACTTTTTCTTCGATTCACTGCTTGTTTGGCGGTTGTGATGTGTGGTCAATGATGATTTTTTTTCGGCGTGATCGCGCGTGCGTGGAGCAACGCGTGCCGGTTCTGTCACACGAATTCGCTGACCGGCAATCACAACTGCGCTGTGATTCCAACGGCGCAGATCGTCGAGTGACACACCAAATCTGTCGGCGATCGTGACCAGTGTATCGCCACGTCGTGGCTTGTAATACTCGACGTGCGAGGCTGGCGCAGAGGGCAGAGGCACAGGCACGACGAGCGCTTCAACTTTGTCGAGGGTATCATCGGCGTGTAATTGGTTGGCCGCGGCCAGCTGTTCGACAGATACATGATAACTGCGGGCAATGGCGCTGAGTGAATCCTCTGGAGTGACACGATGGTAGCGCCAATGAGTGCGGCGATCCTCTGGAATCTCAGCAATGCGTTGCTTGAAAAGCGTCGCCGTGCCGGGTGGCAGATGGAGATCGAACGAGCCATTGACCAGAGTGGATGGCGGCGGGGTGGTAAGGCGCAGCAGCGATGGATTGAGGGTCAGCAGTTCCTGCGGTTGAGCGTCAACTACATCGGCTGCAAGGCGCAGATCTACGGCGTAGTCAATGGGTACGGTGTCTGAAACGATCGCTGAATCGAGTTGAATGCTTTCAAAGCCGTACTGCTTCGGATTGTTTGCGATGATGATTGCGGCGAGAATTTCCGGAACATAGTTCTTGGTTTCGCCAGGGAGATTATTGCGTTTGTAGAGTTCCCAGAAGTCTGCGTAGCCAGTTTTTTGCACGGCGCGCTGCACGTTGCCCGCACCCCAGTTATAGCCAGCCATGGCGAGATACCAGTCGCCGAGTTGGTTGTAGTTGAACTTCATGTAGCGAGCGTAGGCACGGGTAGATTTTTCCGGATCAAAACGCTCGTCGACATAGCCGTTACGCGTGAGGCCGTAGTCTCCGTGAGGCATGAACTGCCACATACCTCCAGCGCCGGAGCGGCCATTGACGGCCTGGGGCTGAAAGCTGGATTCAGCGACGGCGAGATAGATGAGATCCTGGGGCACGCCTTCTTCTGTAAGCACGCGTTGAATCATCTGCTTGTAGCGTCCTGCACGCTGAAAGGAATGCATGAGCGTGTTGTGGCCGCGCTGGGTGTTGGCAAAGAAGTTGATGAAGGCGGCCACGTAATCATTGATGACGAGTGGCAGATCTGACTTGGTCGTGGCGAGCTGTGCTTTAGCGGTGGCGACGAGATTGGGATCAACTTCAAAGGTGACATCGTTGGCAACATCGGAAGGCGAAGGCTCGACAGCAGGGGCGAAGCCATTGCCACGCTTGAGCGCTTCCATTTCAAGAGCGTTGATGGCATCGACAACGCGATTGAATTCATCCTGCAGCTGGGGGTCGGCTTTGACGTCGAGGTCGTGGTTGGGTCCGCCGGCGAGCATCAGGTCAACGGCATTGTCAAAGTCTGCCTTGGCCCTCAGCAACTGGCCTTTGCGATAGTGGCTTTGGCCACTGAGCAAGGCTTCCTCTACCTGAGAAATTAACTGTTGCACGCGGCGCTGTGAGGAGGATGGGGCAGGGGCAGAATTGGCTGCCGGCACCTGCGGCGCGGGCTGCAATACGGGCGCAAGAGAATTCGCGCTCTGTGTGGCTGGCACGGTAGCTACCCGAGGAGACTCACAGCCTGTGAGCAGCACCGCACCGGTCAGCATAAAGGCTGGCAGTGCGCACATGGCCGCCTGCAGGGCCAACGCATCGATGCGCAGAGTGCGGGCGGATTGGAAAAACAAATTCAACTTCATAGGAGCAATGCATCAAGACTCAAGAACAGTTGCTGCTCATGTCTCGCGGACCTCTTGGGAAACTCGACAAGGTACCTGGAGCGCCAATCACTGGGCCCAACGCATGGACCGGTTCAAAACGGGCTTCTGCGCACATCTCAGGGCCAGCATGAGACGGGGTGGGAAACCAGCTCGACTGTTCCGATGATAAGCTATGAGCTTGAGGGGTCTTGTGGCCGGATGCCGCAGTTCCTTTTGTGATGCCTCCCTATGGACTCTAGCCTGCTTCGAAATTTCGCGATTATTGCCCACATCGACCACGGTAAGTCGACGCTGTCTGACCGTTTGTTGGAGCTGACCGGTTCCGTTACCGCGCGGGAAATGCAGGCTCAGGTTTTGGACGCAATGGACCTGGAACGTGAGCGTGGCATCACCATCAAGGCCCATGCCGTGCGCATGATGTACAAGGCCAAAGACGGCGTGACCTACCAGCTGAACCTGATTGATACGCCGGGGCATGTGGACTTCAGCTACGAGGTTTCTCGTTCGCTGGCCTCCTGTGAGGGTGCGCTGCTGGTGGTAGACGCGAGCCAGGGTGTAGAGGCGCAGACGCTCGCGAATGCCTTCCTGGCAATCAGCGGTGGTCTCGAAATCATTCCAATCATCAACAAGATTGATTTGCCTTCTGCGGACATCACGCGAACTCAGGAGGCGATTGAACAAGCAGTCGGGCTGGACGCTACCGACGCGATTTCAGTGAGCGCAAAGACAGGCCAGGGTGTCGAAGACATTCTGGAAGCGATTGTGCTTCGTCTGCCGCCGCCCAAGGGCGACATCAATGCTCCATTGCAGGCGCTGATTTTCGATTCATGGTTTGATCCGTACCGTGGCGTGGTCGTGCTGGCGCGCGTGGTGCATGGGCGGATGCGACAGGGGCAGAAGATTCGCTTCATGTCAAATGGGCGCGTATTCAATATCGACACGCTGGGCGTGCTGACGCCAAAGCCTGTGCCGATTCAGGAGTTGACTGCTGGCGAAGTTGGGTTCTTTACGGCAACCATTAAAAATGTCGCCGACACCAAGATTGGCGATACGGTCACCGATGATGAGCACCCGGCCGCAACCCAGTTGCCAGGCTTTATGGAAATCATGCCGATGGTCTTCGCCGGCCTGTACACGGTTGATTCGCATGAACATACGCTTTTGCGCGACGCCCTTGAAAAGCTTCGGCTCAATGACTCTTCCTTCTTTTTTGAGCCGGAGAGCTCGGTGGCGCTGGGGTTTGGCTTTCGCTGCGGTTTTCTCGGCTTGCTGCACATGGAGATCATCCAGGAGCGGATTGAGCGCGAGTACAACCTGGACCTGATCACAACGGCACCGGGAGTACGCTACAAGATCACACTGACCTCGGGTGAGGTAGTTGAGGTAGAAAACCCCTCGCGATGGCCTGAACCGACCAATATTGAAAAAATCGAAGAACCGATCATCAATGCCATGATTCTGACCAACGAAGAATATGTTGGCGGAATTTTGAAGCTGGTGGAAGAGAAACGCGGACGGCAGAAGAATTTTGAATATGTGACACCAACCCGGGTCATGTTGACCTATGAGCTGCCACTGAACGAAATCGTGCTGGACTTCTACGACCGGCTCAAGTCGGTTTCGCGCGGGTACGCTTCGCTCGATTACCAGCTTGCCGGAATGTGGGTTTCGCCGATGGTGAAGATGGACATTCTTGTCTCAGGCGAGCCGGTGGATGCGCTCTCGATCATCGTGCACCGGGACTTTGCCTATGAACGAGGCAAGGCGCTGGTCTCGAAGATGCGGGAACTCATTCCTCGGCAACAGTTTGAAGTAGCGATCCAGGCGGCTATCGGAGCCAAGATCGTGGCCCGCGAAACCGTGGTGGCGCTGCGCAAGAACGTCATTGCCAAGTGCTACGGCGGCGACATCAGCCGCAAGCGCAAGCTGCTGGACAAGCAGAAAGAAGGCAAGAAGCGGATGAAGCGCATTGGCAAGGTCGATATTCCGCAGGAAGCCTTCCTGGCGGTGCTGCGCGTGGGCGAAGATACGCAGTCCTGAGCCAGTTTGACGCGTAGATTTGAAAATCCACAAGGTAGCCTTGTTCATCCCCTGTTCACGGGCATCTGTGGAAAGCTTTGATTTCACATTTGAGCGGTTTGTGCGATCCGAATTCGTCGCACATTTGGTGCGGTCTGTGGAACTTTATTGAAAATAAAAGACTTATGCCGATAACCAGAAACAGCGGTTGCTTGGCAAGCGAAAAATATAGAATTTGCAGTCAAAATCAGGAAATATTTATCCACATCTTTTTCCACAGGAATTGGCTCTGCCTGTCACTTTTATCTGCGAAATTTGTGGAATTACGCTCGTCCAATGGAGCCCCATGTGAGTTACCGCGTTACGGCCAGCGCGGAGCCAGCGCGGAACCACCACGGAGTCGGCAACGCCCACCCATCAAAGAAGAATGGCGGCTCCGATCTCTCGGAACCACCATTGAACAGTTGATGCTTGACTGACTACTTCTTTGGAGCGGTTGCCGCGCCTGCGGGCGGTGTTGCACGCGGAGCTGCTGGCTTGGGAGCTGCAGCCGCGCCTGCGGGGGCCGCTGGGGGCGCCGGTACACCCGACTTGGCGTTGTAGGCGGAAATGATGGGCTGGGTGATGTTGGTGGCCTCTGCTGCCCACAGAACCGGGCTCTGCTGCTGGCTCACGTCCACAACCATGGTGAATCCTTGATCCTGCGCGTAGCTGGAGACGACTTCGTAGACCTTGGAGGCCAGGGTGTTGTACATATCCTGGATTTCCTGCTGGAAGTCGTTCTGCGCATCTTCTGCGGAGCGCTGCAGGGTCTTGGACTTATCGTCGATGGTCTTGGTGCGGGCTGCGCTCTCGGCGGGGCTCAGCTTGTCGCCTTGAGCCTGCAACTGCTTCTTGAGGGTCTCAATTTCATCGTTGAGCGACTTGAGCTGGGCGCGCTTGGGTTCGAACTTTTTCTGAAGATCAGAAAAATTGCGCTGTCCCTCGTTGGTTTGGGCGACCGCTACCTGAAATGCAAGGACGGCGATCTTGGCCGGGATGGGAGCGACGGTAGCGGCAGGAGCCGGCGTTTGGGCAGCGGCATTCAGGGCGAGGCCTGAAGCGAGCAGGGCAGCTAGGGCAAAAGTACGTTTCATTTGAATCGGAAACTCCTTCGGTATTCCTGGTGTGTGTGCCCGCATTCCTTCGGGGAAGCAAGACATTGCTTCCTGTCAATCCTCTGGAGTCTATACGGGAATCTGCTCGGCCGGAACGACAGAAGCGGAACTGGAGTAAGACGCGGACAGAGACGTCAGCAGGAACTATCTGGATTATAGGAGGCGGGGTTAGGATGGTCAAACCTGCAGGGTGTTAATTTGCCGGGAAATGCCCTGATTTTCGCGGTATTTCGCTATGTCACAGAGTTTGCCCGCTTTGCCTTTGTGTGGAATCGTGCACAAACAAGGAGGGCTGCCCGTATTGGACAGCCCTCGAATTGCACCCCGAGAACATGGTGATATTAGAAAGTTGTGGAAACTGTGAGCCGGAAGGTCTTGCGTGGCTCACGCAGTTGATAACGCGTGCCGTAGAGTTGCATGGCCTGGGCGTAAGAGAAATCTCCTGCGCCGCCGGCCGGAAACATCTTTGGATCAATCAGGTTTTTGCCATCATCCTGGCGGGAGAGACGCATCGGGTTAAAGGCGTAGTAAATGCGGAACGGCGCGTTGATGATCGGCATGACCACCTGCAGCTCGGCACCTGTCGACATGCGTGGAACCCAGTTGGTGCCAGCCAGAGGACGAATGTACGGGTCGAACTTGACCCGGACTCCGCCTTCGCAGGCGCCGTTGTTGTAGACCGGGCAACCGTAGAGCGGCGAGTTCAGTGAGGCAGCGCCTTGCGGGCTCTGCTTGAGCTGGTGACCGAAGGCCGAGGCATCGATGCCAAAGTCATTGAAGATGGCGAAGGTAACCGGCCCGGCGATCGGGATGCGGTACTCAATGTTGTTGGTCAGGTTGGTATCGCCACCGACCGAGACGACGCTGTAAACCGGCAGCGGAATCTGGATGCACTGATTCAGTTGCGGATTGTTTGGATCGCGCGGCACGCAGGTTCCATCAGGGTTGTTCAGATTGAAGAGGATCTTGTTGGGGATGTAGGCCAGCGGCGTGGTGCTGCGCACATCAAAGCCACGGATATCGCCTTCGCCGCCAGCATAGAAGCGGTTGGTTGGCGGAGCAACGTCGCCGCCAAAGCCCTGAATGAACTTCAGCTCGGTGCGAATACCGAGAACATTGCGGCCATTGGCATCAAAGAAGAAGTTCCGCATAGGGAAAAACTGCTTGTACGCGAGTGCCGGGAAATAGTACCGCACGTTGCCACCGAGGCCAGCCACCTGCAGGACAGCGGAGATTTCCTTGCCGCTGCGAGGCCGCTGCGGGTTGCTGACCGTGTTGTACGTGTAGCTGAACGATGCCGAGCTGCTGATGATGCCGTTGAGCGCGTTCTGCCCCTGGATGCCGCTACGGAAGTTGATCGTCTGGAAGAGGTTCTGCGAGGCTGTACTGAAAGCAGAGATGGTCGAGTTGGTGAGCGAGTAGGTGATGCCGACGCGCTGGAAGTTGTGGCGCGGAAGCGGATAGCTCACAGAAGCATTGAGGCCAATCGATGAGTTGTTATAGTTCTGCACCAGGGATTGCTGCGCCTGGGTGAGATTCGCGCCTTGTCCGCTCGACGCCTGATAGTTCTTTGCGGCGTTGTAATCGGTCTTGTTGTTGAAGAGCTGGAAGCCGATGTTCAACGGGCGATTGTGGAAGTAGGGCTGGGTAAATCCAATGAGGAACTGACGACTCAGGTTGCCGATGTTCGCCTGCACGCTGAGCGTTTCGCCGAGACCGAGGAAGTTGTTGGTCTGGTAATTGAGGCCGAGGAAGGCGCCGGAGAGGCCAGAAACTCCGCCGTTGAGGCCGATGGAGTTCTTTCCCTTTTCCTTGACCTTGAGCAGCAGGTCGACAGTACCGGCCTCGGTATCCTGATGAGCTTCGGAGTCCTGATCCACCTTGAGCGGGTCAAAGTAGTCGAGCTGGTTCAGGCGCAGCAGGCTGTACTCCCAGAGTTGGGAGTTGTAGACCTGGCCCTCGTCGAGGAGCAGTTCGCGGCGGATGACCCGGTCGCGGGTGAGGGTGTTGCCCTGGATTTCGATGCGTGAGACGTAAAAGGGCTTGCCTTCATCGATGTCGATGTTAAAGGCGACGGTCTTCTTTGCCTCATCAAAGCTGGGCATGGGAATAGCACCAAAGTTGATATAACCGAGCTGTCCGTAGGCCTTCTTGAGGGCTTCCATGCCCTTGCCGATGAGGGTGGCGTTGAAGTAGTCGCCGTCCTTCATATTAAAGGTGCCGCGGAGGGCGCGGACGTTGTTGACGGCCTTGTTGCCGGTGAAGGTGATGCCACTGAGGCGGAAGCGCTCGCCTTCCTCAATGGGCATAAGGATGTCGATGCGCTTGCCCTTGTTGGGCCGGAAGGTGATGAGGTTGAGGCCGCCTTCATCGCGGATCTGGGTGCGCGGCTCTTCGACAGCAGCGTTGTAGTATCCCTTGTCGCGATATGCCTGGCGAACGCGCTCTGCGTCTTCCTCAAGTTTGGAGCTGTCAAAAGTCTTGGCGAAGAGATTTTCGAGCACCAGGGAGTACGGAATGCCGATGGGGCGAAGGTTCTTCATCGCCCGGCGGAGGATGAGGCTGCTCTGGTGTTCGTTGCCGACGAACTTGATTTGGCCGACTTTCACCGTCGGACCCTCTTTGATATTGAAGTTGACCTGTACTGAGGCGGGCGGAATGGTCTTGACTTCAGTCTTGATGGTCGCGAATTGGTGGCCGTGCTCGGCGAGCAGTTCTTTCAGCACGGTTTCAGCACGCTTGATTTTTGTTGGGTCGTACTGGCTCTCAACGGAGAGCGGTACCTTGGCCTTTTTAAACCGATCAAGAACGTCCGACTGGGAAACGGAGTTGAGGCCCTTGTAATTGATCTCGCGAATATTGGGCCGCTCGCGAAGATAAATGTTCAGAATGACGCCTTTTTCCGAGTCTTCTCGTTCAATGCGGAGGTCGTCGAAGTAGCCGGTATTCCAAAGCGAGTTGAAGTCGCGCTCGATGGAGACCGGATCATACACGTCGCCGGGGTGAGTGAAGAGGCGAGCGAGGACGGTTTCCTTGGGAATGCGGCGATTGCCGATGACGCGAATCTGTTCCACGGTGAGCGATTGAGCCAAAGCAGAAGCGGCAAAACCAGCCAGCAGAAGCACGGCCAGCACGGTTCGGCTCCAATATCTTGGGGCAGCGCTGGTCCCTGGCCTGGATTGGATGCCAGCCTGGTGGCGATTTTTGATGTACCCGGACTTCACCGGGGCTGAACCCTGCGGCGAGCAACTGGACTGACGCGATGCCTGAAACGGCGCATGGATCGACTTGACGGGAAAGATAAGCACACCCTCACAACTCTGAAAAAATCGGTTCCTGATCCGGTTCCTGATCCGGGTTCCTACATTGGGTTCGTCATCGGCGAAAGACTGATTATATTTGACCGCACCAGCCGGACCCAAATCAGTTCTGGTCCGCCGGATCTCTCAACTCTCGAGCTCCGATTCGATTTGATATGCATCCTGCCGCTGGTCCCACGCAATGCGGAGGACATTTGGCTTGCAACAGACCTGGCAATCCTCTACGTAACTTTGGCGTCGCCCGGCTGAGGGATCGACGCGGGTCTCATTCCACTCTCCGCAGCCTGCACAGAGAAAACCAGCTTCGTCCGAAATGTGTGTCACGCAGAACTCTCCTGCCTGCCCGCTTCCAGTCTATCGGAAGCGGACCCGATTCGCCTTGCATTGCTGCGTCAAAGGGATGGTCGGTTGCATCTTTTTAGACGTAGTGTTCTTAAACTTGTGAGGTGTGCTGCATGACTGATGCAATCCCGCCGGCTGTTGAACTGGCGTTTTATGATTTTTCTGCACTTGCCGTCGATGGGCATGAGGTACCAATGGCGCAATATCGGGGCAAAGTTGCGCTGGTCGTGAATACCGCCAGCAGGTGCGGCTACACGCCCCAGTATGCCGGCCTTGAATCCATCTACGAGCAATTCAAGGATCGCGGGCTGGTCATATTGGGGTTCCCCTGCAACCAGTTTGGTGGGCAGGAACCAGGGTCCGAGGCCGAGATTGCCCAATTCTGCCAGCTGAACTACGGCGTGACATTTCCCATTTTTGCCAAGATCAACGTGAATGGACCGGACGCTCATCCGCTCTTCAAGTTCCTGAAGAGCGGGAAGTCGGGGATTTTTGGAACGGAAGCGATCAAATGGAATTTCACCAAGTTCCTGGTCGACCGGTCCGGCAAGGTCGTCGGGCGTTTTGCACCGGCCACGACACCCGCAGACCTGGGGCCCGCGATCGAAAAGCTGCTGTAGTCCCCTGCACTACCCCTCGTTTAAAGTTCGACTCGTCTAGCCTTATCCGAAACGGTAGGCCGAGATGCAGGCGTGGAGTGGTGCGTCGTTGTAGATGCGCCTGCCTGCGTCACCGCCGGCGGCTCCGGCAGCAACCATCAAAGGGATCAAATGTTCTTCCCTGGGGTGGGCAAAACGGGCCGATGGTGCGCTCGACCAATTTTGCAGGAGCGCAGTCCGCGCCGCATCCGGTGCTGCAATGGCCTGAGTCAGCCAGTTGTCAAATTCTCTGGATCTGGCCTCACTGTCAGGTTGGCCGAACCCGCGCATGTTGTGAAAGCTCATGCCACTGCCGATGATGAGCACTCCTTCATCGCGCAGCGGCGCAAGAGCCTGGCCCGCGGCAATGTGCAGGCCCGGGTCAAGCGAATCGGCCAAAGAGAGGGTAACGACCGGGATTTCTGCAGCCGGGAACGCAACTTTCAACGGAATAAATACGCCATGATCGTAGCCGCGATACGCCGTTGTGGTGGCAGGCAGGCCAGCGTTCTGTAGACGTTGCACCACGCGCTCAGCCAGATGTGGATTGCCCGGGGCGGGCCAGGTCAGGCGATAGGTCTGCTCGGGAAAGCCGGAGTAGTCAAAGATCAACCGCGGATGAGCTGCGGAACTGGCAGTCAACACGGGCTCTTCCCAATGCCCGCTGATGACCACGAGCGCTTTTGGTGGAGCCGGAAGGGTCGCTGCCAACCCGGCGAGGCAAGCTTTGGTCTTATCCCAGGTATCGGCTGGGCCCCAGGTCCAATCCATAAAAAAGCACGGCCCAGCCCCGTGGGGAATAAAAAACACTGGCTGCCGAACTTCGCTTGCCTTGGTGAATGATTGATTTTCCACGCCGGGGATCTCCTTGAAAAAGCCGCACTCGAGACTTCGAAGCTTCAACTCGACAGCAATTAGTCGTTGCAACAACTAATTATCGGATGACGCAGAAGAGCGGAAGTTGCAAAACCTGAGTCTCGGCTATTGGCAGACTGCCTCGTGCTACGCGACCTAGGGGGTACCTCCGTGGTTTCGGGATTGGAGATTCCCGTGCTCTTTTCCTCGGGGCCGGCCTATACTTTCCTAGTCGAGTGTGCGGCGAATGTACATCTCACGTCGAAGATCACACTGCGAATACGGTTTGGGAGGCTGGATGGCCGTACAATCTGCACAGTCCGCTCAGAAGCGAGTGCCCACTGCGACTGACATACCCGACCGCCTTTATTTCAGGATTGGGGACGTAGCCCGGATCTGCAACGTAGAGACGCATGTTCTGCGCTTTTGGGAGACGCAGTTCCCCAGCCTGAAGCCGAACAAGGGCGGCACCGGACAACGGCTCTATCGGCGACGCGAAGTGGAACTGGCACTGCGGATTAAGCAACTAGTCCATGAGGAAGGCTATACGTTGGCCGGCGCCCGCCAGGCCATGGAGGGTGCCCCACGTCCTCGAATCGCCCACGGAACTACTGCGCCGGCAAAATCCCAGCAAACGAGCCAGGGGCAGCTATCACTCAATGGCGCACAGGCACAACAAAGGCTCGATCTCGTGACGGCGGCGATTGGCCAGATACGGGCTGAATTGCGTGACCTGGTGCGCCAGCTCGAGGTGCACGAGCCTACCGTGCATCGCAGGCGAAGCCGGTTATCGGCATTCAAGCCGTCAGTGGAACCGCTGTTTCCCCTGTAGCAAACTCAAACAAAATACGCACCGGTTCATCCGCCTCAATCGACGGATCTGCGATTTCACCCCTATTTTCAAGATGTACTTGCATCTGCCTAAAGTAACCGCGTATGGTTGCATTTTGGTAATGCGACACGTGAACTGGGTCTCTCGCACAGTGACGAATCTGAAATACTTATGTGCTAAGGTAAAGTTCACGAATTCCGCTGAACGGCTCAAGAAATCATTCTGAACGGTTGGGCGGTCGTCAAAGAACAAGTCAAAGAATAGGATTTCCTATGAATTGCCCTTACTGCGGTACACCAAAATTCCGGACATCGCGGCTGCGTTTTGCTGATATTCCTCGCCTTGCACTCTTGCAGTTTCCCGTTCGCTGCCGGCTTTGCCGTGAGCGATTTTCAGTTGGAATCTCACTGGCGCTTCATCTGCTAAAGGCTCAGCGAGTTCGCGAGGGAGAAGAAGCCGCGCTGCGTCGCGAAAAATACAAAGGAAAAGACCAGACTGAGAATCCTGTCTAGTCCATCACCTGACCTGAACTTCGATTGTCTCGGGCGCGATGATCGAGGCTTACGGTAGAGGCAGAGATTGCACGTGCGGATGGGACCGGGTGCTCGGGGTTTTTATTACTGAATAGACTGCGACGTTTGCATGCAAACGGGGTCCCTTGTTCCTCGGCGAAGATTTTCACGCCTGACTTTGCGCTCGAACAGCACAATCGCTCATCGTTCATGATTGGCAGATCAAGCACATCACGTTGAACGCCATTGTTGGCAAAGGCAGACTTAGAGATTGGAAGTCTTGACCGATCCTTGCTTCAGACCTGCAGTAACAGAGTTGAACTGATCATTCTTGAGCGGATTGCAAAGCGGCAATCGCAACAAATCGGCGTGGGGTCACAACCATCGCAAGATCGACTACAGTCTGCGCCCATTGATGACAAATCCGCGAGCGAACTCTGCTTTAAAACTCTTATGATCAACACTTTCTATTGGTCGGGGCGGAGAGATTCGAACTCCCGACCCTCTGCTCCCAAAGCAGATTCCGGATTCATGGCCAAATTACTGAAAATAAAAGGTCGCAAGCCCTTCAGAATCAATCCAGTCTGTTGAAGGCTATTGAATCGTCTACATCTGGAGTGCTTTGACCGACACAAAATCGACTACACTGGTCGTCAAGCAGGGATCAAAATATGCCAGAAACCAATCTCCAATCCGAACGCGAGCAGGCGCACTTGCTGATCGATGTGCTTCCCGACGAGAAGCTGATGGCTGTACGAAGCCTGCTTGAGGTTATGATCGAGCCACTTTCTCGCTCGCTTGCGATGGCCCCCGTCGAGGATGAGGAGCTTACACCGGAGACCGCGGTCGCGTTGGATCGTGCCCGCGCGTCGCTTGCCCGCGGCGAAGGTGTCTCCCATGAAGAGGTCCTGCAAGAGTTTGGCTTGTGAGTGAAGAAAACCTCCGCCGCCTCTCCATCCGCTGGTCCGAGGAAGCCCGCGCCGATCACCGCCAGATCGACCGTATGATCGCTCTCGATATCCTCCACTGCACCGACCGTTATCTGACCACCCGTAGCGGCGACGTGAAGAAACTCAAGCCGCCGCAGACTGGCTTTCGTCTGCGGTGCGGTGACTATCGGCTTTTCTTTGAAGAAAAAGCGAAGTATCTATCGAAATTATTGGCGTCCGCCACCGCCGCGAAGCATACCGTTAAGATCTGGCCGACTCTGCTACAACGGATTTATGCTGCGTCCGTTGAGATTTTTAGTCGTTCTGGCATTTCGATCCTTTCGCTCCCGCCGCAATCTCCTTCTCGAAAATCTCCCCTTCGGCAACAGCTTGCAATCTTGAAGCAACGGCATCCGCAACCTCACTTTACTGCCTCCGACCTGCTGTTCTGGGTGGTGCTGCGGCGGTTCTGGAGTAGATGGAAGCAGGCATTGATCCTTGTCCAGCCGGAGACTGTTGTGCGATGGCACCGAGCAGGATTCAAAGCGTATTGGGCCTGGCTCTCGCGCGTATGCTCGTCGATCAGGTTCAGCAAGCGTACGCTGCGGCCATCTTGGGTCCGTGTGCTGACGAAGTCATAGCTCCACAAATGGTTCCGCCGCTCCGGCCTTAGCCGCACGCACGAGCCATCGTTGAGCCACAGACGCCCTCGTGGCTTCTGCTTCTGCGGTACCTTCAGCCCCTCGCGACGCCAGATACCGGGGTCCCCGGCGACAGGTCTTAGTCGCTGGGGTGGAGATACGCTCCACGCGATCCTTGCCCACCCGCCAGCCAGCGCGCTTCAGTAACGCCGTGATCCGGCGATAGCCATAACGGCCGTACTGGCTGGCAAGCTGGACGATCGCCTGCGTGAGTGCATCTTCGTCTTCGCGCCGTATCGCTCGATAGCGCTGCGTGCCGCGCGGCTGGTTGGCCAACCGGCACGCCCTGCGCTCCGTCATCCCATGCTCCTGCTGCGCATGGGATGCTGCGATCCGTCGTCGCTCAGGGCTTAGAAGTTTCTCGAGGCGAAGTCCTTCAACACAAGGTTGTCCAGGCTCAGGTTCGCCACCAAACGCTTCAGCTTCGAGTTCTCCTGCTCCAACTCCTTCAGCCGCTTCGCCTGGTCCACCTGCAGCCCGCCATACTCTTTACGCCAGCGGAAGTAGGCTGCTCGACAATTCCGGCTTCCTTACACGCCAGAGCCGTAGTCTTCCCGTTCGCTACGGCCACTTCGATCTGCCGTAGCAGGTTCAATACCTGCTCAGGCTGGTACTGCTTGCCTCGTCCCATATGCTCTCTCCTTGTACAGTGTCTCTCTTATCCACTGGCACAGTTCAAGCCGGGCACTCCCACTTTACACTTTATCTTCATCGAAGAAGTCGTTGTCGACTCGCTTCACCACGTACGTATTCTGCGTCGATACACCCAGCCCGTATTCAAACATCAAATCGGTCAGCCGATCCCCGTCGATCAGGATCACCCTGTTTTCAAGCGAGGCCGCGTAGGCTGTCGCCTCGCGCGAGAATTTCGAAGTCGTTATGAACACTCCTCTGCGAGCCTTGACCCCGGCCAAAGCGCCCACGAAACCTTGCACGTCGGTCGAGCCGACGGTTTGATCCCTCCATCTCTTTGCCTGGATGTAGATAAGGTCGAGTCCGAGTTTGTCTTCCTTAATTACGCCGTCGATGCCACCGTCGTGCGGCCTTCCGAGCGCCTGTCCGGCGTCGGCAAGAGAACCACCATAGCCCATTGTCGTCAGGAGAGTAACAACGAGCCTCTCGAAGAACTCTGGGCTGCCGGCAACGATCTTTGCCAACAACTCGGTCTGCACAAGCTTCCGAAGGGTTGAGTGGGAAGACGCGATGAGTTCCTCGGGCGTTTCGTCAGAGGGCGTGATTTCAAGGTCAGCGCCGATGGAAGGGCCTTCCTCCGGCTTTGTCCCGCCGTAGTACTCCAGGAACTCCGGATATTGCCTGAGAATTGTCAGGTCTATTTTGGGCGGATTCTTGCCCAGCAAAAGCATTCCTGCCTCCGTAATTTGAAACTTGCCCCACCCGGTGTAGAGAATCAACCCGGCTTTCTTAAGATAGGTTCTGGCCCATCCGAAGCGGTTTCCGAACACATAGTCGCTACCACTTGGGTTGAGCTTGTTCAGTTCCTCGTCCGTCAGCTGCAGCTTGCTTGCTACTGCGGCGATGGCGTCTCGCGTGCGGTGCTCCACCCCGTCCGACGCGAGTTGGAGGATCGGCAGCATGATCGATTGGTAATCCGGGATTGGCATTGTCACTTCCTCTAGTCTGGCAGAGTGTTACCACTATTCCTTCGTCTTCAGCTTCGCGTTGTTCTCTTGGATAAATGGGCGGGTTGCCCACATCTGACTACTTCTTTGCACTAGAGGTTGAGGGTGCCCCACATCTCGCTTCTGAGATGTGGGTGTTCGCATCAGGACACTCTCGACACATAGCAGTCCACCACGATTCAATCTCCACCGCACCTCGCTCCCCAGTCAAGTAATGTCGAAAACTCGACCACACCCAGTCCTCCGGCTTCGCCACTAACCCGCGAGTCACAGGATTCCTGTGCATATACCTCAACTTCTCAACATGCTTCTTTTGGGTAAATACATTGAAGTCATACTAACGCGCCTGCCAGAAGGGTCGTTCCGTCTGCTGCACAGCAACCGAAAGCTTCAGCGCCTGAATCGCCTTCGAGAGCAACACCGTCATCGGCTCACTACGGCACTGGAGGAACGGTCTGTATGTTGAGACCTCCCGAAGAGAGCATAGGCTGACCGGATCACCACTCCGGCTGAGAGGAGCCAGAATAGAACGGCCTGCCCGACAAGGTACGGGGACAGTCGCATCGTGCTGGAGTTCAGATAGAAGTTGAACAGCTTGTACTCAGCGACGGTCCACAGCACCAAGAGCACACTCCCAGCCACGAACGCAGACAGACCATCCCGATTGAGAGTCCTCGCTGACCAACTAAGTGCCCACTGAGCCATTGCGACTACACCTGCAAATACCCAGCATCTGGCAGGCAGGGCCATGAGTGCTGCGCAGATCACCAGAGGCAAGCACGCCGAGAAGACTACAAACCACAGAGCAGGCAATCGGGGAGCAAGAACCCTAGTTCCCGCCATCAGAAGCACGATGGCGGAAGCCAGAACGACAGGGTCCCACCAAGATAACGTTGCGCCGTTGACGGCCTGCATCATGGATAGGAACGCCGAATACCCCATCGCGATTGCAACTATCGCATAAAGCATTCCGGTCAAGATCCTCATCGAGATCGCTCCTTCCTAAAGGGTGATTCCTACATGAACTTCCTGCCAACCCTATTGTCTGTCAGCTGCTGGCGGCAGAGGGGGAGGAGGAGGCAACGGTGTGAACTGCTGGATAGGTATATCAGGAATCATGAGCCCTACTCCGAACGAAGCCCCCGGAAGTTCAGAGTTCAGCGGGACATTGGCGCTATCGACGTTCAACTCAAACGAAGGCGATGCTGAAAGCGATCCGCTCACGCCTACCCAGTTCCCACTCTGGCCCATAGTTACATTGACATTCGCGGAAATTCCCGGCGTTACTGCTTGTGGCTCCAACGGGTTCTTGGTGTCCTGGCTAAAATTTAACACCGGATTGCCGTTGGCATCTCTGCTGCCTGTCACACTCGGCAATCCCGTCGTCGCCGTCCCAGTATTGACCACGTTGCCATTCGCATCTACCTGATGAGTGGTGCCCGCCGTTCCTGGCTGCGTCACGCTGATGATCGGATTGCCTGGCCGTATCGAAGGGTCGGTTTCAATACGTACCGCAATCGAGGTTCGGGAACTCGCGCTCTGCGAGGACGTGAACCCCCGATTATCTCCTGAGAAATGGCGTCCCAAAGGATCGCTCACCGTCTTCTGTTGAATGAACGCCCTCAGTTGCACTTCCCTCTCAACCTGCCCGTCGGGATCGAAGTAACGAAGCGGATTATTCAGCGTGTAGTTGTACTTGTTCCACTTCTGAGGATTCGCCAAATGATTCCGGCTAATTTGTCCCGGATCAGGGCTCAACCACCGTCCCATTGAGCTTGCGTAGTACCTAGCCCCGAAGTAGTCGTTTCCTGATTCGGAGTCCCGTTCTTTGCCGGTAAACTTGAAATGTTGATTAGTTAAATTTGACGTAATTTGCCGCTCACCACCAAAGGGATAGAAGTCCGATTCATTCTGAATTGCGCCAGAGGCGTCAGTCACTACATTTGAAGAACCAAGGTGATCCGAAAGATAGTAAAAAATACTCCCGCTGCTTCCACCCTCCGCCTCAGCGGAAGGGTGCGGCGGCGAACCATCTCATTAGTCGATCTAATTCTTCAATCCAATGAAATGGCGAGAGACCCTTCCGACTTGTAAGTAAAAAATGTGTGAGGCGGTGACCGTCACAAAATCGCCTACAGTTAAGAAGAACGAAAAAGCAGATGCGTGGGTCGAAAGTGAAATATCGTTACTATTATCAACACTTTCTATTGGTCGGGGCGCTCAGATTCGAACTGAGGACCCTCTGCTCCCAAAGCA